>JBGOTY010000284.1:0-4913 GCA_041476745.1 Verrucomicrobiia bacterium
CCCAACCACTTTCGGGCCTCACCCGACCCGATCGACTCGCTCGTTAATCTGAATTGCCAGTTCTGTTTTGAGCTTGGCCGTTGTTTCCGGAGTGTTTTTGAGCCGGTATAACACGTGGCGCTGCAATCGATGACCGGCGGAAAGCTTCGGATGGTCAAAATCCTCTTCGGATTCGTGCACCATGCCCAAGTGTTGCATCACTCTGACAGAACGCAGATTCACCCGGGCCGTGAACGAGACGACCTGTTCGAGTTGCAGGGTGGAAAAAGCGAACAGCAACGCCAGTCGCGCCGCCTCGGTCGCATACCCCTGCCCCCAGAATTCGGGACGAAAACGCCAGCCGATTTCCGTGCAGGGCGTGAAGCGCGCTTCAAAGGCGGGCCTGGCCAAACCGGTGAGGCCCGCGAGTTCACCGTTGATCTCGACCGCCCAAAGTCCCCAGCCGCGCTCCTCGATTCCGTTCTTGAGCCTGGTGAAAAACTCCCACGACTCTTCCCGGGAGAGCTTCTTCGGGAAGAATTCCATCACGCGATCATCGGCGTTCATCGCGCTAAAAACCGTCAGGTCCGCATCATCCCATTGTCGCAGAATAACTCTGGGACCGATCAACCGCATTCTATCGTTGTCGCGTATTTGTCACCTCGTGGCGACAACTTCAATCTCCACCAAAGCGTCTTTCGGCAAGCGAGCGACCTGTACGGTGGAACGGGCCGGCGGTTCCTTGGTGAAAAAACTGGCGTACACTTCGTTCATGGCCGCAAAATTGTTCATGTCGCTGAGGAAGACCGTCGACTTCACCACATTTCTGAAATCCAGGCCTTGCGATTGCAGCAGACCGCGAATGTTCTCGAGCACGCGGGTTGCCTGCTCGGTGATTCCGCCGGGAACAATGTTACCGGTTGCTGGCTCCAACGGGATTTGGCCCGCGCAAAACAACAAGTCTCCTGCCCAGACGGCTTGCGAATAGGGTCCGACCGCTTTCGGCGCTGCGTCTGTCGCCACGATCTGTCGCTTCATGGATTTGTCTCCGTTGCTGGTTGCGGTTTGTCTTCCCGACGCCAGGCCAGCCAGACGGCTATCACAAAGAGCGCGGCATCCTGCGCCAGCGCCATAATGCCCACTTTCCGGGCGTCGACGGTGCCGAAGCAGCCGCAGCGAATGTCATAGCCGTGGGCCACCGCCCAGCCGATAGCAGCCAGGAAGACAACCATCAGCGCTGTAATCACGAGCGCACTCGCCTGCTTCCAGATTCCACAGACCAATAGTCCGCCTGCGAGCAGTTCGATCCACGGCAACGTGATGGCGACGAGGTTGGCAAGCTCGCGGGGCGGCACATGGTAACTGGTCACATCCCGGGCGAAGGTCGCCAGGTCGGGGACATTTGAAAACTGGATCCCGTGGACGTGGCTGACTTGCACGTCCCAGATCTTGGCGATAGCCGAAGCGAGGAAGATTCCGCCAAGGATGAGCCGCAAGATCAGATTGATCCACTTCACGGCTGGCTTCCCGTGTGGGTGAGCAGCCCCGCGGCGTGCCACGCGGTCCAGCCGTTGACCAGATGGCGCACGTTGTGGTAGCCCAGTTCGCGAAGACGAGCCATCAAGCGGCGGCTCAGGTCGCACTCCTGACCGTCGCAATAGGCGATGATCGGCGCATCGGGCGTCAGCATCGGCGCGATTTGCGGGAAATGATCGTCAAAATCCTCCACCGGCAGGCTGACAGCACCGGCAATGTGCCCGGCGGCGTAGTCGGCTGGGGAGCGGGCGTCGAGAAAGTAACCCGTCCCACTCTTCCACAAAGTTTCGGCATCTTTGAGCGCCACCGTATCCTGGGCCTTTGTTGGCTCCGGCGGCGGAGTGAGCAACGGAATGCGCCGCGGGGAAACCGCGTTGGCTCCCAGACCCAGCGCGGCGCCCGCGACCACGATCGCCAGCGCCCGCTGGAAAGTGCGCCGCATGCCCGCCCGTTTACCTCCGCAGAACGGTGACCGTCACGGGGATCGTCATCTTTGGTTGGCTGGAGATGTTCGTCTCGAAGCTGATCGCACCCTGCACGGACTGCTTCGGCATCTGCGTGAACTTGGCAACCACCACGTACGCCTTGCCCGCATCCTTTGTGACCAGCTCAAGGTTCAAGTCCTTCATGTTGGTTGTCAGGTTCTTGATTTCCAGTGGCTGACCGGGCGCGACAGCCGAAACCTTGATCTCCCGCACCGGCAGCGCCCCGGAATTCGTCGAAGAAGTGTCCGTGATTGGCCAGTACAGCATCGTGGGATCCACGAGCACATCACCGAGCAGCCGTCCGTTGACGGTGATAACCGCCACGGGCTGGGCGACGTCCTCAAGAGACAACTTTACATTCTCGCTAAATTGCCGCGGCGTTCCTTCGCTCTCGACTTCAATGATGACATTCGCAGATTGATTACTTGAGCCTTCGACCGGTTCAATGCGTGTCCGTAAGAGTTTGCTACTCGGCTCGGCCTTGCTGAGGACGAGCTTCTTGCCGTCCGCCCGGTGCACCAGCACCGTCAGGTTCGTGATTGTCCCCTGCCGAATGTTACCCAGCTGGATATTCGGGGGCGTAACATCAAGAACCTGTTTCATTTCGGCCTTGATCGACAAGCTCACTTTCGGCGTCAGCGGGTCGTTGGACGGGACGGTGATGTGTTTCTCAAGCGGGCCCCGCTGGCCGGCGACCCTGACCGTGAAGACCAGTTCGCCCTTCTCCCCCGGCTTGAGGGAATCCGGCTTCACGCTGGCGACCGTGCAGCCGCAGGATGGTTGTGGCTTCTCGATCTTCAGGTCTCCCGCGCCCGTATTCTGGAACGTGAAGGTCCCCGTGACGGAGTCGACCAGGGAGGTCGTGCCGAAGTCATAGACAGTCTTGTCGAACTGAAGTTTCGGCGCAGGCGCTGTCGCCGCTACTGACGGGGTATTGGTCCCCGGGGCATTCGTCCCCTCGGCGCGTGCGCTGCCGATGGTCGCCACTGCCAATAATACTACTGCCAGGAATTCTCGTTTCATGGTGATTTCAATCTCTCCGTTATTCGTTGACCCAAGTTATGGCGCGCATCTTACGCGAGTGCGTCCCTTCTGACAAGTGTAACTCTGCACCTGTCTTGCCTTGAAAGAAGTTGCATTTGACCAGCCTCCGGTCGAAGATTTACCGGTACTTTTGACAGCGAACATGTTTCTTCCACTCAATCTTTTCCTGCAATCCATGGCCGTCGTCGCGACCGGCGTTGGTTCGGGTGACCTTTCGGACGCGGAGATACTGGGGCGTTATCCGGCCGTCGTCGCCGCGGGTGCGGTGTTGCTTTCCCTGGGGCTGATTTGCGACCTCTACTTGTTGTTCCGCCTCACCCGTTCCTTGGGCATCCGCGAGCCGACGGCGGACGGGGCGCTCCTGAAAATCGAACCAAAGCCCTGGAGCGTGGACGACTTGCTGTTCGCCATCGGTACGCTGCTTCTCGTGTGGGTAGTCAGCGAAGGGACGGTCTCACTGGTACTCAAGCTGGCGCATGTGGACGAGGTTTCTGCCCTGCCCTGGCAACTTTTACTTGCTGTGTTGTTGCGTGTCGTGTTCCTCTTCGGCTTTGTCGCGTTCTTTCGCCGGCGCGGCATCGATTGGCGGCAGGCTGTCGGCCTGCGACACAAACCGCCATTGCACGCCATTGCCTTCGGTGGAATTTTCTTCCTGGCGATGCTCCCTCCGCTTGCCGTCGTCTTTCCCGTTTGCGCGAAACTTTGCCGCGTTTTCCATATCAAGGATACGCCGCAAGACGTTGTCGACATGCTGGCCACCTCCGGTTCCACACTCGTGGTCGTCGTCATTGTCGCGTTCGCCATCACCGTTGCACCGGTGTTTGAGGAATTTGTCTTTCGCGGCTTCGCTTATCCCGCTCTCAAACAGCGCTGGGGCACCTGGCGGGCGCTGGCGCTGGTGTCAGCGGCGTTCGCGGCGATTCATCTGCATGTGCCGTCGCTGGGGCCGCTCTTTGCCCTGGCGGTCGGGCTCGGGTTGTCTTACGAATTCACCGGTTCCCTGCTGGCCCCCATCACCATGCACGCGCTGTTCAACGCCACCAACGTGGGGATGCTCCTATACGTCCGCTCACACTCATGAAGCCCACGCCGAAAAAGAACGTCCGCATTCATGACCTCGGCGAATTCGGCCTGATTCGCGAATTGCGAAGCGTCATCGGTTCGCCGCGAGGTTCCGTGGTTGTCGGCATCGGCGACGACTGTGCGGTGCTGCGCGGCAGCCATCCCGGCAAGCATTTGCTCTACACCTGCGACCCGGTGGTGGAAAGTGTCCACTATCGACGAAGCGATCGGCCCCGCCAGGTCGGCTGGAAGGCGATGGCTCGCAATCTCAGCGACATCGCGGCGATGGGTGGAGTGCCGTGCTGGGCCGTGGTAAGCGTCGGTTTGCGGCGTGATACGCGCGTGCGATGGGTGAAAGAGCTGTATGCGGGACTGCGCGACGCCGCCCGAAAGTTCGGATGCCAGATTGTGGGCGGCGACACGACGCAGGTGAAGCATGAGCAGTTCGTGGTGGTCGCGCTTATCGGGGAAGTAGAACGCTCGCGAATGGCCTTGCGCCGCGGCGCAAGAGTCGGCGACTCGGTGTTCGTGACCGGCACGCTCGGCGGCTCGCGGCGCGGCAAACATCTCACGTTTACGCCCCGCATCAACGAGGCGCGCTGGCTGGTCGGCAACTTTCCAGTGCATGCCATGATCGATCTTAGCGATGGTCTGTCCAGCGACCTGCAGCGACTGGTCGAAGCGAGCCGGCCCGGGACCGGATTCGAGATCCACGCCGCGGAAATTCCCATCGCCCGCGCCGCCCGCGGAAGCCTGGCGGCGGCACTCCATGACGGCGAGGATTTCGAGTTGCTCTTTACGATCGAC
>JBGOTY010000285.1:0-4911 GCA_041476745.1 Verrucomicrobiia bacterium
GCCATCGCCACCAGCGGCCCCGGCGCGACGAACCTTGTCACTGGCGTTGCCGACGCCTACATGGATTCCATTCCGCTCATTTTGATCACGGGCCAGGTCCCGCGGGCCATGATCGGCAAGGGCGCGTTCCAGGAAACGGATGTATTTGGTTTGGCGTTGCCGATCGTCAAGCACAGCTACCTCGTTATGAACGTCGAGGACATCCCGCGTGTCGTCAAAGAGGCGTTCTATATAGCGAATACGGGGCGACCCGGCCCGGTTTGGATCGATATCCCGAAGGATGTCCAGCAGAGCATCTGCAAACCCGTCTTCCCGGAGAAGATCAACCTTCGCGGTTACAACCCGGACAAGCGCATCAGCGACATTGCGGTCAACGAGATCGCCGGGCTCATTGAAAAGAGCGAGCGCCCGGTCATCTACGCGGGCGGCGGCATCATCTCGTCCAACGCCAGCCCGGAATTGATTGCGTTCGTTGAGAAGACCGGCATCCCGATCGCGACGACGTTGATGGGTATCGGCGCGATTCCGACCGACCACGAGCTTTCGATGAGCTGGCTCGGCATGCACGGCACCGTCACCGCGAATTACGCGGTCGATAAATCTGATTTGCTGTTGGCGCTCGGCGTCCGCTTTGACGACCGCGTCACCGGCAAGGTCAGCGAATTCGCCAAGCACGGGACCATTGTCCATATCGACGTTGACCCGAGCGAGATCAACAAGAACAAGGTGGCGCATTTGCCGATTGTCAGCGACATCAAGTACGCGCTCCAACAGCTTAACCGGGTTGTCAAAGGCAAACAGCAGTTCAAGGCGTGGCACGCGCAGATTGCCGAGTGGAAGAAGCAGTATCCCTTCCGCTACCGCGTCACCGACGAAGTTTTGAAATCGCAATACGTCCGCGATTTCCTCAAGGGCGACATCAACGAGATCATCATGCCGCAGCATGTGGTTGAGTTGCTGAGCGAATTGACCAAGGGCGAAGCGATCCTCACGACGGGCGTCGGCCAGCACCAGATGTGGGCGGGTCAGTACTACAAGTTCAAGCATCCGCGTTCGTTCCTGACTTCGGCGGGCCTCGGCGCGATGGGCTACGGCTACCCCGCCGCGATGGGCGCGAAGGTCGCTTTCCCCGACAAAGAGGTCGTGGATATCGACGGCGACGGCTCGTTCCTGATGAACATCCAAGAGTTGGCGACGGCGCACATCGAGCGGATCGCGGCCAAGGCGGTGGTTCTCAACAACCAGCACCTCGGCATGGTCGTCCAGTGGGAAGATCGTTTTTATGATTCGAACCGCGGCCACACCTATCTCGGCGACCCGCAGAACCCGCACAAGGTTTATCCCGATTACGTCGCGATTGCCAAGGGCTTCAACGTTCCCGCCGAGCGCGTGACGCGCAAGAGCGAATTGCGCGCGGCATTGAAGCGGATGCTGGAGTCGAAGGAGCCGTACGTCCTCGATGTCATCGTCCCCTTTACCGAGCACGTGCTGCCGATGATTCCGTCTGGCAAGACGGTCAAAGACATCATCATCGAAAAGGATTCCAAACCCGTTCTCGGCAGCAATCTCGGATTGTAGACAAACGGTCGCCATCTCGTGTCTTCAACACAGGCCAACAAAGCACGGCTTTTTCAATCGCTGCACCAGCGAGAGAAGCCGCTGTTAATCCCCAATCCGTGGGACATCGGTTCCGCGCGAGTACTCAGCGGGCTTGGTTTTGAAGCGCTCGCGACGTCCAGCGCCGCTTCGGCGGCCACCCTGGGACGACGCGACGGCAAGCTCACCCGCGATGAAGCTCTGGCTCATGCCCGCAGCATCGTCGGGGCGACCGATCTTCCCGTTTCCGCCGACCTGGAGAATGGATTCGGCCATGAACCTTCATTTGTCTCCCAGACTATTCTCCTGGCCGCCGAGACCGGGCTGGTCGGCGCTTCCATCGAGGACGCGACAGGGGGAAAAGACAAACCACTCTACGATATCGGCCACGCGATAGAGCGCATCGCTGCCGCCGCGGAAGCTGCTCGGTCCCTGCCCTTCCCATTCACCCTGACCGCTCGCTCGGAGAATCTCCTTCGCGGCAATGCCAACCTCGACGACACGATTCAACGGCTGATCGCGTACGAAAAGGTCGGTGCGGACGTGTTGTTTGCCCCTGGCCTGCCAGATCTCGCGGCAGTGCGGACAACATGTGTTGCCGTTTCCAAGCCCGTGAATTTCATGGTGGGGATCAAAGGGAAGTCGTTCAGCGTCGCCGAACTGGCCGCCGCCGGCGTCAAACGCATCAGCTTCGCGGCGTCGTTGTATCGAGCCGCCATGACGGCCTTTGTCGACGCGGCACGCGAGGTGAAAGAACAGGCTACATTCCGCTACCTCGATCATAACCTGGCGACCCCGGAGTGGAACCGCTTCTTTCCGGAATAGAACCATCGGCGCACCGAAGACGCAGGATGGCTACACGGTTTTTGTAGTCGGGACTCCCGATACTCGGTACAATCCGCCGTAATGGATCGTCCCTGGATTCGGACAACGCTCGTGCTGGGCCCGTTCGCCGTGGTCTTCATTGCGCTGACGGTTGGCAGTTACACGCAGAAATCCGCGACCATTGACGAGCCGCAGCATTTGACCGCCGGCTACACGGCGCTCCGCCTGCACGACTACCGTCTCGACCCGGAACATCCGCCATTCCTGCGCCTCTGGGCCGCGCTGCCGCTGTTGGCCATGTCCGACGTGCGGCTCGATACCAACACCGTCTCGTGGCAGACGGGGCAGGGTTGGGATTTCAGTCACCACTTCCTTTACGAGATCAATGATGCCGACCACTTGCTCTATCGCGCCCGATTTATGATTGTCGTGCTGGGCATCGTGTTGGGCGTGCTCGTTTTCAGTTGGGCCAAAGAACTCTTCAGCTTCTGGACGGCGGCCACGGTCCTGGCGCTGTACTGCCTCGAACCGAATATTCTCGCGCATTCCAGTCTGGTAACGACGGATCTCGGCGTGACGTGCTTCATCTTCGGCGCGCTCTACTTCCTCTGGCGTCTGACACGTATGTTGACCTTCGGCAACGCCGCGGGCCTGGCCGTCTTCTTCGCGCTCGCGCAAGTTTCCAAATTCTCCGGGTTCGTGCTCGGGCCGATTGTCGTGCTGCTGCTGCTGCTGCGCTTTCTGCGCGGAGGCGCGTGGCCCTACCAGTTTGGCAGTCGGGGCGAACTCCGTTCACTTCGGCCCAAAGTGCTGGTCATGATCGCCGTCGTTCTGCTGCTCGCGGTCATCTCGTACGTCGCTGTGTGGGCGGTTTACGGCTTCCACTACGGCCCGACAACCCCCAGCGCTGACCTCACTCTCCTGCAGAAGAACCCCCAACTCCTCGACCGTGTGCATACCACCTGGGTCGTCGCCAATTGGTTCGACGAACATCGGCTCCTGCCAGACACCTATGCGCGCAGCCTGATCCTCGCTCAGGTCAAGGCCCAGCGCCGCTCCGCTTATCTGGCGGGCGAATTCAGTCGCACCGGCTGGTGGTATTATTTTCCCGTGGCATTCCTGATTAAGACATCGCTAACGGTGCTCTTTCTGTTTACTTGTGGTCTGGTGCTCAGCGTGAAAACGCGCACCCGCTGGAAGAGTGAGGACGCATTTATCATTCTGCCGTTGGTGATCTACCTTGGGGCGGCGATAATGGCGCACCTCAACATCGGTCTGCGCCACCTCCTACCCATCTACCCGTTGGTCCTGCTGGTCTGCGGAATTACCCTGGAAGAAATGCGCGTCAGGTGGCGCCCCTTTTTCCTCCTGGTGCCGATCGTGTTCGCGGCGGTCGAACTTGCCCTCGTCTATCCCCATTGCCTCGCGTTCTTCAACCAACTCATCCGTGGACCCGGAAACGGCCATCTGGTGTTGCTCGATTCGAACCTCGATTGGGGCCAGGATCTCAAGCCCTTGAAACGCTGGATGGACGCGCACCATGTCGAGCAGATCAACCTCGGTTACTTCGGCACGGCTGATCCCGCCTACTATGGGATTCGCGGCACACAGTTGCTTGGGTCACCCTCGTTCTTGGGGGCGCAGATTACCGAGCCGCGTCTGCCTGGGTATGTTGCCGTGAGCGTGCAGAATCTACACGGCGTGCGGCAGGGCGAATCGCAGCGCGAATTCTACGCGCCCTTGTTGGAGCGGGAGCCAACCGCCACCATCGGCTACTCGATTCACGTCTATTGGGTAGAAACCAATTGGTGGTACAATCCGCAACCATGAACTTGTCCGATCGGCAGCGCTGTGCCATCAGCTTGCTCGTCTTCGCCGCCGTTTTCATCACGCTGACCGTTAGCAGCTACACCCGCGAGTCGGCAACCTGGGATGAGCCGCAACACGTGGTCACGGGGTACAACGCGCTCCGGTTCCACGACTACCGCACCGATCCGGAGCATCCGCCCTTTATCCGGATGTGGGCCGCGTTGCCGTTGCTTGCGATGGACGACATCAAAGTGGACCTCAGGAAGATCGACCAGACTGACCCTTTTTCGTGGGTGACCGGAGGTCAGTTCTACTTCTGTCACGACGTATTCTATGTCGCGAACGATGCCGACCGCCTCTTGTACGCAGCACGATTCATGATCGTGCTGCTGGGCGTGGTGCTGGGCGCGGTGCTGTTCTGTTGGGCGCGCGAACGGTTCGGGTTCTGGCCAGCCGTCGTGGTGCTGGGGTTGTACACCGTTGAACCGAATCTGTTGGCGCACGCGCGTCTGGTCACAACCGATTTCGGTGTGACGTGTTTTACTTTTGGCACGATGTATTTCCTCTGGCGAACGACGCGGCTTCTGAGCCTGGGCAACTTATGCGGCCTGGCCGGGTTCTTCGTGCTGGCGCAGGTCAGCAAGTTCTCGGCGCTCTTACTGGGCCCGATTGTCCTGGCAC
>JBGOTY010000286.1:0-4909 GCA_041476745.1 Verrucomicrobiia bacterium
GGACTCGAGCTCGCCAAACTGCGACCCGAGACACTCGAGTCCCTCAAGGCGAAGCTGCCACCGACCGCGAACTTTTCCAACCCCGTCGACGTGATCGGCGATGCCACTTGCGATCGCTACACAGCCGCTCTGGAAGCCGTACTCGGCGACCCGAACGTCGACGGGTTGGTGGTTTTGCTCACACCACAGTCCATGACGGACATCGAAGCGATCGCGCGCACGATTGGCGAAATTGCGCCATTGAGCAAAAAGCCTGTGCTTGCGTCGTTCCTCGGCCACGTCGATGTATCCGTGGGCGTTCGCATCCTCGAGCAACACGGCATCCCAAACTACGAGTTCCCCGAGAACGCATCCCGTTCACTCGCCGCCATGTGCCGCTATACGCAGTGGCTAACACGCCCGCGCACCCACGAGCGTCGCTTCGAAGCAGACCAAGACACCGTCCGGAAGATTTTCACGAAAGTCCGCAGTGAAGGCCGTACGTTCCTCCCCGAGGCCGAAGCTCTGGCGGTGTTGAAGGCGTACGGTTTCCCATTGCTGCAACATGATTTGGCGAAGAATGAAGACGAGGCCGCCGCGTTGCTTGAAAAGATCGGTGGACCTGTCGCGATGAAAATTGCCTCACCCGATGTTGTGCACAAAGTCGATGTCGGCGGTGTGCTGCTTAACATTTCCACGCCCGAGGAAGCCCGTGCTGGTTATAAGAAAATCACAAACGGGGTGAAACAAAAACTACCCAGTGCGCGGCTCCTCGGTGTGGAGATTCAGGCGATGGCGGGCAAAGGCGTCGAGGTCATCCTCGGCATCAGCAAAGATCCCACGTTCGGTCACCTCATCATGTTCGGCTTGGGCGGAACGTATGTCGAGGTACTCAAGGACGTGAGTTTCCGACTTGTGCCCATTCGCGAACTTGGCGCTTACAACATGATTTCCTCCATCCGTGCCGCCAAGGTGTTCGACAGTTTTCGCGGTCAGCCTCCCGCTGACACGGAAGCCATTGCCGAATGTCTGGAGCGTCTTTCGCAACTCATCGTTGATTTCCCCGAGATCTCTGAACTGGACATCAATCCGCTCATCGTCCATGCCCGAGGCAAGGGCGCACAGGTGGCCGACGTGCGCATCGCGCTTGCTGCTGACGCGCACGGACCCTAGGAGGTCTGTCATGCATCGTGCGGGCGCCCCTCTCTCGGATGTCAACACGAGCGACGCGCGGCGAATCTCCGTCGCGCAGGTTCTCGTTTACGAATTGCGCGTGCGTGACGCCATGAGCAAGCCGCCGATTACTGCTGCACCGACCGATACTTTGCGCGCCGTTCAAAATCTAATGAAAGCGCGGCGCATCTCCGGTGTGCCGATCAGCGACGGTGATAACCTGCTCGGCCTCATCAGTATTGAGGATATCATCCGCGCCCTCGACAAAGGCTACATCGACGACCGCGTGCAGCAACACATGACCCGCAACGTGATCACGCTACGGGACCGTTTCTCGCTCGTCCGCGCCGTGGCAGAGTTCGACCGGCACGAGTTCGGTCGTTTTCCTGTACTCGATGGGAATGATCGTCTGGTCGGCGTCCTCACCCGTGGCGACATCACGGGATGTCTGATGCAGCACCTCGAACGTCGCGCCGAAGAGGCACTGGCCCACGAGGCCGCCTTGCGCGCGGAGGGTGTGGTTGACGATGCTGCCGACCGGATCGTTGTCCGCACACACGTGCGCACCGGCGACTACGACAGCGCGGGCGGGGTTTCCCAGCGAATGCGCCAGGTGTTGCGCGATCGCGGCATCGATCCGGAAATCCGGCGGCGCGCCGCAGTGGTCGCCTATGAAGCTGAGACGAACATCATCATTCACTCGCTCGGCGGCGAGATCACCGCGACAATTGACCCTGACAAGGTGTGCATCGAAGCGGTCGATGTCGGTCCTGGCATTGAGAATGTGGAACAAGCGATGCAAGAAGGCTGGACCACGGCAGGTCGCCTACCGCGTGAACTTGGTTTTGGAGCGGGCATGGGCCTGCCGAACATCAAGCGCTGCTCGGACAACCTCACGATCACGTCGGACAACAAGCATGGGACGCATCTGCGTTCCGAGATTTACATTCACAAGGCAGGAGCCCCCACATGAAAATATCAACGCGGGTCAAGTTTCAGCCACTGATCGCGGCGCTGCGCGCAGAACCGCTTACCGACCGGGTTCCCGACGAGTTGTCGGGCTCCTACATCAGTGATTTATTGAGCGACGTGCTCGCCCATGCAAAACCCGGAACACTCTGGCTTACGATTCAGACGCACCGCAACGTCGTATCCGTTGCCGCAACCAAGGACATTGCGGCTGTGCTGTTCACCTGCGGACGAAAGCCGGGGGGCGAAGTGATTGCCGAAGCTGAGGAGGAAGGCATCGCGCTGTTAACCACGCCGCTCACAACGTACGAAGCGGCGGGAACGCTTTGGGAGACTGGATTCCGATGAGCGAAACAACAACCGCGGTAGGAACATTGGCGCTCCACCCCAGCGGGGACCAGCGGTTCGCGGCGCTGGATCAGACAATCGCCCGCTACAACAGCGAGCCGACGGCATTGATTCAGGTGCTGCATTCGGCCCAGCAACTGTTCGGTTACCTGAGTGCGGACGTGCTCCGCTACATCGCGACCGCGCTCAAATTGCCGCTGGCGCACATCTACGGTGTCGTCACGTTCTATCACTTCTTCACGATGGTGCCGCGCGGCAAGCATCAGATCTTGGTTTGTCGCGGCACGACCTGCCACGTGCGCGGCGCCACGACCGTGCTCGAGGAACTCGAGAAGGAACTTCAAATCAACGAGGGCGAGACGACGAAAGACAATCTTCTCAGTCTCAACACCGCTCGTTGCATCGGTGCCTGCGCGTTGGCCCCGGCCTTGTCTGTCGACGACGACGTCTACGGCCGGCTCTCGCCCGACAAGGTGCGTCGCATCTGCCAGAAAGACCTGAAGAAATATGTTTGAGGAACTGTCACTACACATTCTGGACATCGCGATGAACTCACTCGCCGCCGGGGCGCGCAACATCCAGATCGCGGTGATCGAGAGCGTCAAGCACGACTGGCTGATCATTCGCATCCGCGACAATGGTCGTGGCATGGACGGCCAGACACTGAAGCGCGTCCTCGCCCGGAGTTTCACGAGCAAGAGCAGCCGAAAAAAACCCATCGGCCTGGGCTTGGCGCTCCTGCGACAATCCTCCGAAATGTGCGGCGGGACGTTCGATATCCGGTCCGTCCAGGGCCGCGGGACTTCGATTACCGCTTCGATGCGGTTGTCGCATGTGGACCGGCCCCCGTTGGGCGATCTCAACGCCACCATCCTGGCCTTGTGCGCCAGCAACGAAGCCGTGGAGGTGCAACTGCATTGTCGATCCGATGAAGGAACGTTTTATTTCAGTTCTCAAGAAGGGAGACCCCATGAACCTCGACGAACTCAAAAAACTCAAAGAGAAGGCGCAACGGCAAGTCGCGCTACGTGAGGGCAACAAGAAGTACCGGGTTGTATTCAGCATGGGCACCAGTGGCATTGCCGCCGGCGCGCGCGAAGTGATGACCACCATGCTCGACGAAATCGAGAAGCGCGGCCTCGAAGATGTCGAGGTGCGAGTGACGGGTGAAGTTGGCTTGGAAGATGTCGAGCCGGTCATCCGCATTGAGGAGGCTGGCGGCGAGAAGACCACCTACGCGCATCTGGACGCCGGCGGCGCCCGCAAGATCGTCGCCGAGCACCTCGAAAAGGGCAAGAAAGTCGACAAGTTGGCGGTCGGCAAAGAAAAGAAAACGGACTAACTTTCTATGGTTCGCTCCCACATCCTGGTGTGCGCCGGCGCCGGCTGCATCAGCTCGGGCGGCCACGCGATGCGAGACGCGTTGCGCGGCGAACTGAAGAAGCGCGGTCTCGACGAGGAAATCAAGATCGTCGAGACGGGCTGCATCGGTCCGTGCGACCTCGGCCCGGTGCTGCTTGTTCATCCCGATGGCACGTTTTATCAGCGCGTGACGGCACTGGAGGTGCCCGCGCTGGTCGAGGAACATTTCCTGAAGGGCCGTCCATATAAGAAACTACTGCCGGCGGAGCCGGGTACCGCCAACCTCGTCACCACCGCGCGCGACTTTGACTTCTTTGCCAAGCAACACAAGATCGTCCTGGAAAACTGCGGGCTGATCGATCCCGAAAACATCGAAGAATACATTGGCCGCGACGGTTACGCGGCACTCGGCAAGGTGCTCACTTCGATGACGCCGGAACAGGTCATCGCCGAAATCAAAGCCAGCGGGCTGCGCGGACGCGGCGGCGCCGGTTTCCCGACCGGTTTGAAATGGGAGTTGATGACCAAGGTGCCGACGGCTCCGAAGTACGTCATCTGCAACGCTGATGAAGGTGATCCCGGCGCGTTCATGAATCGTGCAGTGCTCGAAGGCGATCCGCACCGCGTGATCGAGGGCATGACCATCGGCGCGTATGCGATGGGCGCAAACCGTGGGTTCATCTACATCCGCGCCGAATACCCACTCGCCATCAAACGTCTGCAGATTGCGCTGGAGCAGGCTGCCAAGTACGGGCTGCTCGGCATAAACCTTTTCAACACCGGCTTCGATTTCGATCTCGAAATCCGCATCGGCGCGGGCGCGTTCGTTTGCGGCGAGGAAACCGCCCTGATGCGCAGCATCGAAGGACGGCGCGGCCAGCCGCAACCGCGTCCGCCGTTCCCGGCGCAACGCGGTCTGTGGGGCAATCCGACCAATATCAACAATGTGGAAACGTGGGCCTGCATCCGTCTGATCATTCTGCACGGCGCGAAATGGTTTGCTTCGATCGGCTCGCCGAAGTACCCCGGCACGAAAGTGTTCGCGCTGGCGGGCAAAATCAAGAACACGGGCCTCGCC
>JBGOTY010000287.1:0-4907 GCA_041476745.1 Verrucomicrobiia bacterium
ATCGTGTTCGGCATCTGGCGATATGTGTCGCTGGCGTCCATCTTCGCGGCCATCGCCATGCCGATAGCGACATGGTTCGTCAAGAAGGACGCAACACTTCTCATTTTCACCGCGATCCTCGGAGTCGTCGCGATCTACAAGCACAAGGCGAACATCCAGCGGCTGCTGGCGGGCACCGAAAACCGTGTGGGAGCGAAGAAAACAGCATGAACGTCGCGGTCATCGGCACGGGCGGGTGGGGGACAGCGTTGGCGGTGTTGCTGCACGGGAATGGGCACAAGGTCACGCTGTGGGGCCGACTCGAGGAGGAAGTCGAGCCAATCATCGCTGCCGGCGAGAACAAGGCGTTTCTGCCCGGGGTGAAGATTCCCAAAGAAATCGTGCTCACACTGGACGCGAAGTTGGCGTTGCGCGAGGCGGAGATGGCGGTGCTCGCCGTCCCCTCACACGGGATGCGTCCGATTTGCGAGCAAGTGCGCCAATTCCTCCCAGCAGGCTTGCCGCTCGTCAGTGTTGCCAAGGGAATCGAGAACGAAACGGGCGCGAGGATGAGCGAAGTGATCGCGCAGGTGCTCAAGACGGACCGCGTCATCGTGCTTTCCGGCCCGAGTCACGCCGAAGAAGTCGGGCGGGGCGTCCCCACGGCGGTGGTCGTGGCGGCGAAGGATCAGTCACTTGCCGCCACCGCACAGAAGGCGTTCATGAACGAGCGGTTCCGCATCTACACGCACGACGACGTTATCGGCGTCGAACTGGGTGGCGCGTTGAAGAACGTGATTGCGATTGCCGCCGGCGTCTGCGACGGGATTGGGTTTGGCGACAACACGAAAGCGGCGTTGTGTACGCGCGGGTTGACGGAGATGTCCCGGCTTGCAGTCGGGATGGGAGCGCGACGGGAGACGTTATTTGGATTGAGCGGCGTCGGCGACCTGATTGTCACTGCGTTCAGCAAGCACAGCCGCAATCGCGGGTTTGGCGAACGCCTTGGCAAGGGAGTAACGGCCGAGCAGATTGCGGCCAGTACGCAGATGGTGGCCGAGGGTGTGAAGACAGCCAAGTCAGCCTGGCAACTGGCGCAGCGCCACGGCGTGGACGTGCCCATTACGCGCGAGGTGCACGCCATCCTTTACGAAGGCAAACCGCCAAAACAAGCTGTACGCGACTTGATGACCCGGGAGGCCAAGCCTGAATTTGGTTCGTAGCACGGGAACTTTTCCGCATGGAGCGTGTCTTAAACCCGGACGCCAAAGCTGAGGCCAGCGACCAGGAATTGCTGGAGCGCTGCCGGGCGGGCGACGAGACGGCGTTTGATGACCTGGTGCTGCGCCACCAGCAGCGCGCGTTCAACGTCGCCTTTCAACTGCTTCGCGACCATGAGGATGCCACGGAAGTGGCGCAGGATGCGTTTGTGAGTATTTATCGGAGCCTCGGCGATTTTCGCGGGGAATGCGCGTTCACGACCTGGCTGCACCAGATCGTCGTGAACCTGGCCCGCAACAAACATCGCTGGTGGAAAAGACGTGGCCGACAGGCAAGTGTGTCCCTCGACACTACGGTTGAGACCGCCGATGGGGAAGTGCCCGTGCAGGTCGCTGGCAACACTGATGCGCCCGACATCCAGGCGGTGAAGGTCGAGTTTGTCGAATTGTTGAGCCGCCGGATGCACGAACTGCCGCGCAAGTTTCGGGAGGTATTGGTGCTGCGGAACGTCGACAACCTGAGTTATGAAGAGATTGCCGAAGTGCTGGAGTGTTCCATCGGTACGGTCAAATCGCGGATCGCGCGCGCGCGGGAGGCGTTGCGCGAAAGCCTGAAAGGTGAGCTATGAGGGCGGAAGAATGAGGAACTGCCGGAACATTCGATGGGAGTTGTCGGCTTACCTCGACGGTGAGTTGACGCCGCCACAACGGACGGAAGTCGAGGCGCATCTGGCGTCGTGTACCCACTGTCAGCAAGCGTTGTTGGAAATGAAAACGTTGGTCAGCGGCGTGGGAGCACTGCCGAAACTGCAGCCGGCGCCGCGGTTCCTCGCCGAAGTGCGCCGCAAGATCGCGCGGGCTGAAAAGCCCGAGGCGCTGACCTGGCGGGACCATGTCTTCCGACCGTTTTGGCTGAAGGTTCCCCTCGAAGTTGCGGCGCTCATCGTGATTGTCGGTCTTGTGATAAGTGGCGAGCTTCGTCTGTCGACACAGAAGATCGCCCCGCTCAAGCTGGCCAAAGCGGAAAACCGCGAGAACGAGCACGGGAACACTGTTTTGTCGGAGACCCGGGCAAGGCCAGCGACAGCCAAAGAATCGAAATCAGCCGTCGCGGCTCAAGCCCCGGCGATGGGGACTCCGGGCCTTGCAATTGACGATGACAAGAAGCAGTTACTGGACAAATCGGCGGCAAGCGAAATGGTCGCGGGCGGCGCGGACAACCAACCGGCGGTCGGCCCAAGGAGGATCCCCGTGGTTCGCAACGACGACGAGTTGTCAACGACTCCGCCGTCGGCGCCTTCGCCGGTTGTCGACCTGATCCGGAGCATAGAATTCCCCCGGTCAAAGCCCAGTGAAATTGTGACGGTTCACGCGCGCGTCTTTGATGAGGTACGGAATCAAGCCCAGCAGCTTGCGGCGAGGTGCAGCGGGAGGGTGGTTATTGTTCCTCAGTCAAAGGACGCGACGGAACAAACCTTCTTTGTCGCATTACCGCAAGAATATGTGGCGGCGTTCAAGCTGGAGCTATTGAAAACGTCTGGGTCGTCCACGGCGCTGGCCAGGGGGGGAATTGCCGGCGAGTCAGTCACAGCGAGCGCAGTTGCAGCTTCGACCGGTGTGCTGACTGGCAACGCGCCAACGAACAGCAGCGCCGATGGCCTGGCAACATTTGGTCTGAAGGATGACGCCACGGCGGCGGCGCCCGCAACACTTTTGGAGATCCGGGTTGTCGCGCCGGCGAACTAGTGAACGGCGGACTGGTTGCCCTTCAGCTTCTGGAGTTTTTCGGAAATGTCTTTGTTGCCCGGCTCCAACTCGCTGGCGTGCTGCAACACCGTGAGCGCTTCCTCGGTCTTGCCGACCTTCAGGAGCACATCGGCGAGGTGGCCGCACAGGGTCGCATCATCTTTAATCAGATCGACCGCGTGCCGCAATTGGACCAGCGCCTCCTCATTGCGCCCGAGTTTGAATAATACCCAGCCGAGACTGTCGATATAGGCGCCGTTATCGGGCTCGAGCTTCACGGCCTTCTGAATCAGGTCGAGCGCTTCGTCCAAATGAATGCCCTTCTCGGCCCACATGTACCCGAGATAATTGCAGGCGCCGTGATCCGCCGGGTCGAGTTCCAGGCACTTGCGGAAAAGCGAAACCGCCTTGTCGTAATCACCGGCGCGTTCAGTCGCGGCAGCGTACGAAAAGTAGAACTTGCTGCTCAGCTTGACGTCCGGGCCCGATTCCTGTGCCAGGGACTCCGCATCGGCGAAGGAGGCCACCGCCTCGGTGTACTGTTTCCTGTCGGTTTGGATGAGACCGGAGAAATAAGGCACACGAAAATCGGTCGGGAACTTTTCCTTCCAGGTGGCCAGGGTCTGCAGCGCCAAATCGACCTGCTTGGAATCCAACTGCAGGGCGGTAATGAGGGAGTAGTTCTCCGGCTGGTTGGGGTTGACGACGAGCGATTGCTGGTAATTGGAAATGGCCTTTTCGTGTTTGCCCAGATCCTCGTAAACCTCGCCGAGGTAGTTGTAGATCGCAAATTGGAGCGGTTCGCGCTTGATGATTTCCTCAAGCACTGCCGCGGCCTTCTCCTTCTGGTCCGCGCGGATGTAATTGGCCGCCTCTCGCTCGCGAATCCGCGGGGTGTTCGGATTTTGGACGAGCAATTTGGCATAGGTGTCCGCCGCCTTCTGGAAGTCGCCATTGTCGCCGTAAGTGTCGGCCAGCCGCAGCTCAATTTCGGTGTCGTTGGGCGCCAGGGCCAGCGCCTTCTCGTAACATTGCTGGATCCGCTTCCGATCAATCTTCTGCGCCCACGACGGCTTTTGCCGGGAGACTGCCGTGTAAAAATCGCCGAGCCGCATCCAATAGCTGCCCACCTCCACCTTTTGGTGAAAGGCGCGATCGAACAATTTGACAGCTTCGGCGGACGAGTCTTTCAGGGCGTAGATATCGAGCAACCCGCCCAACGCGTTGAGGTTGGTCGGGTCGAGCTTCAACGTGCTCTGGAACGCCGTGATCGCTTTCTCGTTCTGGTTATCACTGCGATAGATGTAACCCAGCCAGTAGGAGAGTTCCGCATCGTTGGGATTGGCTTTGACGGAGGACTCCAGCACGCTCACCGCGTTGGTGATGTCGCGGCGGGTCGCGTAGATTTGTCCGAGGCGAACTGCCAGGGCGGTGTTCTGCGGATCAAGCTGCAGCGCCCGGCGGTAGCGGTCCAGGGCGTTGTCCATTTCGCCACGGAATTCTTCCGACACGCCCGTGGCATATTCCGCAAGAGCCTCGGCGCGGCGTGCCTGTGCGGGTGACAGGTCCGCCGTCCCGTCCAACGGGCCGGCCGCCGGGCCTTTGGAGGAACCGGGGCGCGCCATGGCCATGCTCAAGCTCGCGACGACAGACAACACAACCGTCAGCGCAGCCGCGCGACTGCGCGCACTTGCTCTTGGGCGAAACATGTCCTGGGTTACGACTCCTACCGGTTTCTCTTCTTGTGACGCATGGCCTTCAAGCGCTTGCGGCGCTTGTGCTTGTTGATCTTCTGCTTGCGTCGTTTTCTCAGCGAGCCCATCCGGGCCTCCTTGTTGGTTGCGGCATCAGTCCTCGGGCCAAATTCAGTAAATCACCTTGTTCAACGGATACTCAATGATACCCTCTGCGCCCGCGTCTTTCAACTGCGGGATGATTTCCCGCACCGTTTTCTCGTCAATG
>JBGOTY010000288.1:0-4901 GCA_041476745.1 Verrucomicrobiia bacterium
ACGGTTCGCCTTCGGGAGTCTTCGCGCAAATCTTCTGGAAGATGCCCTTGATATGCGGCCACGCAGCGGGACTACCGCCGGGCATCAGCGAAGGCCCGTTCAACGCGCCCTCTTCGCCGCCCGACACGCCTGTGCCAACGTAAAGGAGCCCTTTGCTCTCCACATATTGGACGCGGCGGATTGTGTCGGTGAAATGACTGTTGCCCCCGTCGATGAGAATGTCCCCCCCTTCGAGGTGCGGAAGCAACTGCTCGATAAGATCGTCCACCGCCTTGCCCGCCTTGACGAGCATCATGACCTTGCGCGGGCGTTTCAAGTTGGCCGTCAGCTCCTCGATACTGTGGCAGCCGATGATCGTCTGGCCCTTGGCGCGGCCCGCGACGAATGCGTCCACTTTTTCCACGGTGCGGTTGTAGCAGGCGACCGTGAATCCCTTGCTCGCCATGTTCAGGACGATGTTCTCACCCATGACGGCGAGACCGATGAGACCGATGTCAGCTTGTTGTGCCATAAATTTCCTGCGGTGTTGGACTGTTAGAGTTTGTTTGCCTGCGCGAGCGCCGGCTTGCCATGCAGAACATTGATCAGATTCTGTGCCGCCATCTTCGCCTGGCGCGCGACGCTCTCGTACGTGCGGCTGCCGATGTGCGGCGTGAGCACGGCGTTCGGACATGCGAACAGCGGATGGTCCTTGGCCGGCGGTTCGGTTTCGAGCACGTCAGCGCCATAACCCAGCAATTGGCCGCTCTTGAGCGCCGCGGCCACATCGTTCGTCTCGACCAACTCACCGCGCGCGGTATTGATCAATACGGAACCCTTCTTCATCATCGCCAGGCGCTTGGAGTTCATCATATGGCGGGTCTCGTCCGTGAGGTTTGTGTGCAGGGTCACGATGTCGGAGGCTTTCAGCACATCCTCGATGGAGCCAGCGCGCTGGACGCTGTATTGTTGGGCAAACTTGTCGTCCCAGTAAATATCGAAGCCGACCACGTTCATGCCGAATGCGCGCGCGCGGCTCGATACTTCCTTGCCGATCCGCCCGAGGCCGATGACGCCGATCGTCTTGTCAAACAATTCGTGTCCCGTGAGACGCTTCCAGTTGCCTGACTTCACATAATTGCACTGCGGCACGATATCGCGGTAGATCGCCAGCATCAGGCCAAAGACGTGCTCGGCAACGGTCGTGTGATTGACACCCGGGCAGAACGTAACGGGCAGCTTGAACTCCGTCGCGGATTTCACGTCCACCTTGTCCAGGCCGATGCCGTACTTGCTGATCACCTGGAGACGGGGCAATGATTTTTGGATGACGGCCCGCGTGATCGCGTCGTCGCCGATGAGCCAGCCGTCGAAGTCACCCTTCGCCACGAGTTCGAGCATGCGCGATTCTGGTAGCGGCCCGCGCTCGCGAACGATTTCGAAGCCCTCCTTCTCAAGCATCTGGTGGTGCTCCCCCGGTGTGTCCTGGAACGAAGTTGTCGTCAATAGAATACGCTTCATCGATGAACTGCTCCGGCCTGCGAGGCCAGCAACTATATTGTTTGAGCCAGGAACCCGCCGTCAACGCGGATATCAGCGCCCGTGACAAAACTGCTAGCCTTCCCGCTCGCGAGGAAAATTGCTACGCCTACCAATTCCCCCGCCTCACCGAACCTGGCCATCGGCGTATGACCGAGAATCGACTGTGCGCGCGGGGTCGGAGTGCCATCCTTGTTGAACAACAAGGCCCGGTTCTGCTCCGCCGGGAAGAAGCCGGGCGTGATCGAATTCACGCGCACGCCATTCCGCGCCCATTCGCGCGCCAAAAACTGCGTGAGGTTCACCACCGCCGCCTTCGCCGCAGAGTACGCCACCACCCGTGAGAGCGGCAGATGGGCGGAGACGCTGGCAATATTGATGATCGACCCGCGTCCACGCTGCGCCATCGCCGCGCCAAATTCCTGACAGGGCAGAAACACGCCGCCGACAAGATTCAGGTCGAACACGCTGGCCCAGTTCGCAGTGGGAATGTTTTCGAATTTCTGCTCGGCGGTAACGGTCGCCTTGGGATCGTTGCCGCCCGCCGCGTTGACCAGGATCGTCGGCGCGCCCAGTGCGCGACCCACCTTCTCATGAGCGGCGCGCAATTCCTCGCGTTTCAGGGCGTCGGCTGAAAAAAAGGCGGCGGTCCCACCCGCTTTCTTGATGGCGGCGACACGCGCCTCGCCGCGCTCCGCATTGCGTCCGATGATCGCGACTTTCGAGCCGGAGGCAGCCAGCCCTTCGGCAATCGCTCCACCCAGCACTCCGGTCGCGCCAATCACAACCGCCACGTCGTCGGAAAGGTCAAAAAGATTCGTCATGTGGTAAGCTCGAAGCAATCATTACGCGAAACTCCGCCAAACGACAAGCCCGTCTTGCGAATTGTCTTCTTGCGTCGCGAACGGCGAGTCCGTAAGTTCTCGCTTGATGCGCGTCGCGCTATTCATCCCCTGCTTCATCGACCAACTCTTTCCGAATGTGGGCATCGCAATGGTCACCGTGTTGCGTCGGCTGAACGTGGACGTCTATTATCCGCAGGAACAAACCTGCTGCGGTCAGCCGGCTTTCAACACCGGGTATTGGGAGGAAGCCCGCGCCCTCGCCGCCCGCTACTGCGAAATCTTCGCCGGGGCCGACGCCATTGTCAGCCCTTCCGCCTCTTGTACGGCGATGGTTCGCAACTTCTATCCCGAACTCCTCGGCAGGGCGACCCAGGCGACGGCGCATACCTACGAGTTTGCGGAATTCCTCGTAAAAAAACTCGGGGTGACGGATGTGGGCGCAAAGTTCCCCGCGCGGGTCACATATCATGATGCCTGCCACGCGCTGCGCGAACTCCGCCTCAGAGATGAGCCCCGCCAGCTTTTGCGCAATGTGAAGGGCGTCGAACTGGTCGAGATGGACCAGGCGGAGACCTGCTGCGGGTTCGGCGGCACATTTTCCGTGAAGTTCCCGATGATTTCGTACGCGATGGATGAAGTGAAGGTCACCTCGATCCAGAAAACCGGCGCCCAGTACGTTGTCTCCACGGACTCGAGTTGCCTCATGCAAATCGACGGCTACCTGCGGCGCCAGAATCTGCCGATCAAGACAATTTCGCTCGCAGAGGTGCTCGCGGCGACATGACGACGGCACTCGATCAATTCAAATACGACGCGGCGGAAAAAACCGCCGACCTCCGCCATCGTGCCGTCATCCAGAAAGCCATCGCTACGTACGACACGGCGGTTGCAAGCGGCCGGCTGCGCTTCGCCGACTGGCAAAATGCGCGCTCCCACGCCGCCGCCATCAAATGGGAAACTATCAATCACCTCGACGGCTATCTGGAGCAGTTCGAGCGCAACGTGCTCGCCAACGGCGGCCATCTGTTCTGGGCGGAGACCGCCGCGGACGCGCGCGCGCATATCCTGCAACTGGCCCGTCAACACAGCGTGGAGAAAGTCGTCAAATCCAAATCGATGACGACCGAGGAGATCCATCTCAACGACGCGCTCGAAGGGGCCGGGATTCACACGGTCGAAACCGACCTCGGCGAGTACATTTGCCAGATTCGCGGCGAACCTCCCTACCACATCGTCACACCCGTCATGCACCTGACCAAGGCTGATATCGCGCGCACGTTCCAGGAGAAACTGGGCACGCCGTTAACCGACAGCGCCGAGGAACTCACGATGATCGCCCGCGCGCGGCTACGGCAGGAGTTTCTGACCGCCGACATGGGCATCACGGGCGCGAATTTCGCAATCGCCGACACGGGGATGGTGGCGATCACCGAGAACGAGGGCAACGCGCGCCTCAGCTTCTCACTACCGCGTGTGCACGTGGCGATCGTGGGTATCGAGAAGCTCATCCCCCGATTCGACGACCTCGCACTGTTCTGGCCCTTGTTGTCCGGCAGCGGCACCGGACAAGCCATCACGGCGTACAGTTCGCTGATCGGTGGTCCGCGCCAGGAGCGCGAGACCGACGGCCCGCGAGAATTCCACGTCGTTCTTCTCGACAACGGCCGCACCCGCCTGCTCGCCGATGCCGAGCAACGCGATGCGCTCCACTGCATCCGTTGTGGCGCATGTCTTAACGTCTGCCCGATTTACAAGAATATCGGCGGCCACGCCTACGGCACGACCTATCAAGGGCCCATCGGTTCCGTCATCACGCCGCATTTACGCGACGCGCAGGAATGGTCGCACCTGCCCTACGCCAGCTCGCTTTGCGGCGCCTGCACGGACGTCTGTCCGGTGCGGATCGATTTGCATCACCATCTGCTCCACAATCGCCGCAATGCCGTTCAAAGCAAGTTCGACGGCCCGCTTCAGCGCCTGATGTTCCGCGTGTGGCTCGCCACGATGCAGTCGCCTGCGGCCTACTCCCTTGCCAGCCGCCTCGCCAATCTTGCGTTACGGCTCGGCGTCGCGCAGTCGCTCTTGAAACCGTGGACGGCAACTCGCGACTTTCCCACACCACCGAAGCAGAGTTTCAAGGACTATTGGAGGCAGCATGGACGTGGCGCGTGACAATATCCTCGAGCGTGTCCGCGCCGCCTTGCGTGTTCCGGCGCATCAACCGCTTCCGCCAACGGATGCGCCCATCTTCCCGCCGGTCACAAGTCCCGAAGCGCGGTTCCGTGAGGAGTTTACATCGTTGAAGGGCGAACTCATCGAGAACGGTGAACAGTTGGCCGGGTTCTTGAAAGGTTTTGCGAAAATCGCCATCGATGGAAGCAATCTGGTCGGCAAAGCGATCGGGGAAGCCAATGCGAGCGTGCGTGAGTGCGATTTGGGCGTGACCGGTTGCGATTGCCTGGTAGCACAGACCGGGTCCGTTATTGTCTCCACACTTTCCGCAGGTGGACGCGCCCTTTCGGTGTTACCTCCGACGCA
>JBGOTY010000289.1:0-4901 GCA_041476745.1 Verrucomicrobiia bacterium
GCCCGAATTGAAGGGCGCCAAAGGAACGGTGGAGGGTGCGAAGAAGGTGGGGCAACTCGCCGCGCAAAACGCGAAGGCGAAAAAGATCACCGAGGTCGTATTCGACCGCGGTGGATTGCGGTATCACGGACGTGTCAAAGCGTTGGCGGACGCGGCACGCGAAGCAGGATTGAAATTCTAATATGGCACCTGACAAAAGACCGAAAACTGCAAAGCCCGTGACTCCCCTGGACAAGGAAGCCTCGCCGGTGGCCGTCGTTGAGGAATTAGGGGTCGAACTCGAACGCGGGGGCGGCGAGATCACTGAGAAGGTTGTTTATGTCAACCGCAGCGCCAAGGTCGTCAAAGGCGGACGTCGTTTTCATTTTAGCGCACTGGTAGTCGCGGGAGACCGCCGCGGTCATGTGGGTTGGGGCTTCGGTAAGGCCAATGAAGTCGCGGATGCCATCCGCAAAGGTACCGATCAGGCGAAGAAGTCGATGGTGTCCGTCAATCGGAGGAACTCCACGATTCCCCACGAAGTAATTGGTGTGTTTGGCGGAGGCCGGGTGTTGTTGCGTCCCGCGTCGCCTGGTACCGGCGTCATCGCGGGGGGTGGCGTGCGTGCGGTCATTGAGGCTGCCGGCGTGCGCGACGTGTTGACGAAGTCGCTGGGTTCCAGCAATGCGGTGAACGTGGTAAAAGCGACGATCGACGCGCTGCTGCAATTGCGTCCTCGGGAAGAGATTTTTCGCGTGCGCGGTTTCACGAGACAGTCGCCAGCCGGGGTAAGCTAAGATGACGATGCGATTGCACAATTTGAAGCCGCGGCCCGGTGCCAAGCACCGTACGAAGCGCCTGGGCATTGGCGAGAGTTCGGGACATGGCAAGACGAGTGGCCGTGGTGGCAAAGGCCAGACCGCGCGCTCCGGCGGTTCGATTCGCCTTGGGTTTGAAGGCGGTCAGATGCCGTTGTTGCGCCGGATTCCGAAGCGCGGGTTTAACAACGCCAACTTTCGGACCATTTATGCGATCGTCAACGTCGAGCAGCTCAATGCTTTCGATAACGGCGCCACGGTCACGCCCGAGACGCTCACGGAGGCCGGTCTGGCGGACAAACTTTTTGAAGGTGTGAAGGTGCTTGGCAATGGCGAGCTCAAGAAGCAGCTCACGGTGAAAGCTCAACGTTTTAGCGCAGCGGCGCGCGAAAAGATCACGAAAGCCGGCGGCCAGTGCGAAGATCTGCCGCTGCGCAGCATTCATCATAAGGAAGCGTCCGCGCCAGCGGCCGCAGCGAAGACACCCGCGGGAGACAAGTAGCGGGCGCTCGTTGATTACGTATGTTCTCCGCGTTCCTTAACTGCTGGAAAATCCCCGAACTGCGACGACGGATTCTCTTCACGCTCGGCATGGTCGCGATTGCGCGGCTCGGTGCAAATATCCCGTGCCCGGGCGTGAATCCCACGGAATTGAACGTCTACATGCAGGACGTCCAGAAGCAAGTGGGCGGCAGTATCGTGGGACTGGCGGACATGCTGACGGGCGGCGCGCTGCAGCAGTGTGCCGTGTTTGCCCTCGGCGTCATGCCGTACATCAGCGCCTCAATCATCATGATGCTGCTGACGGCAGTCATGCCATCGTTGGAGCGACTCAAGCAGGAAGGCGAGACCGGCCGCGCGAAGATCATCCAATACTCGCGCTACATGACCGTTGGCCTTTGCATCATCCAGGGCTGGTTCCTGGCGAGGATGTTTGAACATCCGGAACAACTTTTCTCAGGCTTTCGTGGCGTCCTCGTGGCCAATCCCGGGGTGGCCTTTGAGGTTTTGACAGTGATCACGATCACCAGCGGGACGGTTCTGTTGATGTGGGTCGGCGAGCAAATTACGGAGCGCGGGATTGGCAACGGGATGTCGATCATCATTACGGTGGGTATTGTCGATCGTTTGCCGCGAGCGATTGGTCTTACGTGGCGCCTGTTCGTCGGACCCCAAAGCCAGTTTAACGTTCTCCACGCGATCTTGCTTCTCGTAATGGCGGTTACGGTGACTGCCGCGGTTATCGCGGTGACCGAATCGCAGCGAAAGATTCCCGTCCAATACGCGAAGCGAATGGTGGGACGCAAGATGCTGGGTGGCGGCCAGACGTTTATGCCGTTGAAAATCAACTATTCGGGGGTGATGCCCATCATCTTTGCCCAGGCAATTCTGCTCTTCCCGGCAAAACTATTTTCCATGTTGCAGATGCCGACGTTTCAGAAGCTGTCACGTGCCTTGACGGAAGGGGAGACGCTCTATCTCACTCTTTATGGCTTGATGATTCTGTTCTTCTCGTACTTTTGGGTGGCGACCCAATTCAACCCCCTGCAAATCGCGGACGATTTGAAGCGGTACGGTGGTTACGTACCGGGGATTCGACCGGGCCGACCGACAGCGGAGTATCTGGATCATACGATGACGCGCATCACGCTGGCCGGCGCAGTCTTCTTGACGGTCATTGCAGTGATTCCTTACATTTTGTCACACAACTTCCGCCTGCCGTATTTGACGGCAAGTTTCTTTGGCGGAACCAGTCTGCTGATTACGGTCGGTGTGATGCTGGATACGATGCGCCAGGTCGAGTCGCATCTGGTAATGCGTCATTACGATGGCTTTTTGCGCAAGGGCAAATTGCGAGGTCGCCGCTGACGGCGGCGAGAGGGTGACTGACGTGGGTCAGCACCGCATGGTGTTTTTGGGACCACCGGCGTCGGGCAAGGGTACGGCGGCGGCGGCGTTGAGCACGGCGCTTGGCGTGCCGCACGTCTCGACGGGACAAATGTTCCGTGAGGCGCTCCGAAAGGGTGGGTCGGTCGGCGAAGCGGCGAAGCAGTTCATTGACAAAGGGCAATTGGTGCCCGACGAAATAACGATTGAGGTCGTGCGGCTTTGGCTGGACGAGCATGGCCGGGACGGCGGGTTCATCTTCGATGGGTTCCCGCGAACTCGCGCGCAGGCTGAAGCCTTTGACCGCGTGCTCCGCGAGACGAGGACGCCCGTCACGGTCGCGATCCTCCTCGATGCGCGGGAGGACGACATCCTCCAGCGGGTGCTTGGACGACTGAGTTGCGAAAAATGCGGCGCCCTGTATCATAGTAAGTTCGTGCCGCCGCAGCGGCCGGGGATCTGCGACAAATGTGGTGGCAAACTGGCACGGCGAGCGGACGACACAGCGGAGACCGTGCGGAAGCGGTTGGATATCTACGATGAGTTGACGCTGGACGTGGTAAAGTATTACGAGCGCGCGGGAATCCTGAAGCGCGTGGACGGCGGTCAACCAAAAGACAAGGTGTTCGCGGATATTGTGGGATTGCTACAATCGTGATCGTGATCAAGACGCCAGACGAGATTGAACGAATGCGTGCCGCATGCAACGCGGCGGCGGCGACATTGGCCGCGGTGGCGCGGGAGGTTCAGCCCGGGCGCACGACGGCGGAATTGAATGACGTTGCAGCGGAGTTGATCGCGAAGGTCGGCGGCAAAAGCCCGTTCCTTGGATACAAGGGGTACCCCGGGCACATTTGTGTGTCCGTGAATGAGGAAGTTGTGCACGGCATCCCGAGCAAGCGACGCGTGCAATACGGCGATATTGTCAGTCTCGATATCGGTATCATTTTGGACGGGTTTGTCGGTGACAATGCAACAACGGTAGCCGTCGGGGTCGTCGAGGCGCGGACGCAGCAGCTGCTTCAGGTGACGCAGCAAGCGCTCCAGGCGGGCATCGCGGCGGCGCGGGCAGGCAATCGGGTGGGCGACATCTCGCACGCGGTGCAGATGACAGTCGAGTCGCAAGGTTTTTCGGTGGTGCGTGAATTTGTCGGACATGGCGTAGGGCGGAAGATGCACGAAGAACCGCAGATTCCGAACTACGGTCGGTCCGGGGACGGGCCGAAGTTGAAGCCGGGAATGACATTGGCCATCGAGCCAATGATCAATGCCGGCACGAGCGATGTGGTGATGTTGAGTGATGGTTGGACCGTGGTGTCTGCCGATGGCGCGCCCAGCGCGCACTTTGAGCACACGGTACTCGTAACGGATGGTGATGCAGAGATTTTGACGTGGCTAAGGAAGAGCCCATACGAGTCGAAGGCACGGTAGTCGAATTGTTGCCGAACACGATGTTTCGGGTGGAGTTGCCGAATAAACATCGAGTTTTGGCGCATGTTTCGGGTAAGATGCGACTGCATTTTATTCGGTTGCTACCGGGTGACAAGGTGATGATTGAGATGTCACCGTACGATCTGGGCAAGGGACGGATTACATTTCGGCAGAAAGAGTCGTGAGGAAACAGGACAAATATGAAAGTTAAACCTTCGGTGAAACGGTTGTGCGAGCGCTGCAAAGTCGTGCGGCGCAAGGGAGTGGTGCGTGTCATTTGCACCAATCCGCGTCACAAACAGCGTCAAGGGTAGAGGTGTAGCTATGGCACGTTTGATCGGTGTAGAAGTACCAGACCAAAAGAAGATCGGGATCGCGCTCCGTTACATTTACGGAATCGGGCCGACGACCGCGCTTGAGGCGTGCGAGAAGGCGAAGGTCGATCCAAACGTTCGCGCGAAAGACCTGAACGATGAACAGCTTTCGCACCTCTCGACCGTGCTGCAGACGTATCGAATCGAAGGCGACCTGCGCCGCGAACTGCAGACCAACATCAAGCGCTTGATGAGCATCAACTGCTACCGCGGTACTCGTCATAAGAAGGGCCTGCCGGTGCGGGGGCAGCGCACGTCAACGAACGCGCGGACACGTAAAGGGCCGCGCAAGACGGTTGGCGTCACCCGCAGCAAGGAAGCCAAGGCGCCCAAGGTCTGATGGGCATGTCAATTTGAAGGAGCACGATGGCTAAAGAAGCACCAAAGAAGTCCGAAGAACCAAAAGCGAAAC
>JBGOTY010000290.1:0-4875 GCA_041476745.1 Verrucomicrobiia bacterium
GTTTGCGCACCTCGCCGTGGGTCTTCCCACAGAAGCTGCACATCGTCAGGTTGGTCGGGCGTGCCATGCGTCTCCCTAGGCGGCTTTCTCTGGTTTCTTCTCGCCGTCGCGCCGTGACTTCACGACCTCGTCGACCAGACCGTAGTCCCGCGACTCGGCGGCGGACATGAAGAAATCGCGGTCCGTATCCTTAGCGATGTTCTCGATCGGCTTGCCGGTATGCAAGGCGAGGATTTCATTGAGGCGGTCCCGCATCCGCAAAATCTCCTTCGCTTGAATGCTGATGTCGGCCGCCTGCCCCTGGACTCCCCCCCACGGCTGGTGAATCATGATCCGCGCGTTGGGCAGGGCAAAGCGTTTGCCTTTGGTGCCCGCTGCAAGGAGCACGGCGCCCATGCTGGCGGCCTGACCGACACAGTAAGTGGTCACGTCGCACTTCACAAATTGGATCGTGTCGTAGATCGCCAGTCCCGAGGTGACGGAACCGCCGGGCGAGTTGATATAAAGATTGATGTCCTTGGCCGGGTCCTCGGACTGCAGGTAAAGCATCTGCGCGATGATGACGTTGGCGACGTTATCGTCGATCGGCGTGCCGACAAACACAATGCGGTCTTTCAGCAAGCGGGAATAAATGTCGTAGCCGCGTTCGCCGCGCCCCGTTTGCTCCACCACCATCGGTACCAGTAACTGAGCTTTGTCCATTTGCCTTCCTTTTGCCTTCATACTAGCATTTCTTTTGCCGACTGCAACCAATGCCGGCCCTGTCCCCGGCCTCTCGGGTTACGGTTCGCTGATTGTCTCGATTTTGGCGTTGGCCACGAGGAAATCCAGGGTCTTACCGACCAGGATTTGTTCCTCGATTTCGCCGAATCCGTTCTTTTCCGCCAATTGCGCCTTCAACTTCTCCGGTGTCGTCCGCGCGCGCTGGGCGAGTTGCGCAATGCGCTGCTCTACCTCCGCTTCCGCCACCTTGATTTGCTCGGCCTCGGCGATGGCCTCCAGGATAAACGACGTGCGGAGGCGCCCCTTGGCGCTCTGGGTGGCGAAACCAAAGATTTCATTCTTCTTCTCTTCGAGCTGCTCCTTCGTCGCCCCACGCAGGCTGTTCTCGCGAACAACGTCATAGACGATGCTGCGTGTCTCCTGTTTCACGAGTGACTCGGGCAGTTCGAATTCAATCTTGCCCAGCAGGTGGTCGGCAATCTGCCGGCGCAACTCCGCATCCTGTTGGCTCTCGGCCTCGGTAACAAGGCTTTTGCGGACCGCATCCTTCAATTTATCCACGCTGTCGAGGCCGACCTTTTTGGCAAACTCGTCGTTGACCTCCGGCAGCTTTTTCTCCTTGATCGCGACCACGTCCACAAAAAAGGTGGCCTTCTTTCCCGCCAATGTCTTTTGCGGAAAATCCGCCGGAAAATCGATGAGGACCTGGCGCTTCTCACCGGCGTTGGCGCCGATAAGCTGGTCGCAAAAGCCCGGCAGAAATGAATCCGCGGAGATGAGAAGCCAAAAGTCCTTGTTCTCTCCCAGTTCCTTGGCATCCGGCACGAGTTCGCTAATCGGTTTGCCGTCGGCCACGCCCGTGTAGTTGATGACGGCGAAGTCGCCGGTCTGGATCGCGCGGCCCTCGACGGCGACGAATTCGGTCTGCTGCTCACGCAAGGAATCAATGGTCTTGGTGATCTCCTCTTCCTTCACCGTAACGACTTTTTTCTTCACGGGTATACCCTTGTAATCCGGAAGCGCGAATTCGGGCGCGGTGTCAACGGCGGCGGTGTAAACCAGTGCGCTGCCGTGCTTATACTCGACCGCCTCGATCTGTGGATAGCCCACGACCTTCAACTTCTGCTCGTTCAGGGTTTCGCGATAGCTCTCCGGGATAAGCCGCTTGCGCAGTTCCTCGTCGATCTGGCCCGCGTATCGTTTCTCGACCATCGGTTCGGGCGCCTTGCCGGGGCGAAAGCCGGGGATCGCAGCGAATTTGCGGAATTCCTGCAAAATCTCGGCGCGTGTGCCGGCGACCCGTTCGGCATCGACCTCGACGCGGAGTTTCTTGTGGCACGGCGCGGTATTTTCAATTGTAACAGCCATTGGTAATGTCATCTCCCAGTCTTTGAGGCGCTAACGGTATAGAAAAGCCTCGAAACGCGCAACTCGCAAAGTTGAGGGTTTCAAGATACCTCGGGACGCGCAGTTTTGAGAGGCGTTCGGGCAGGGTGACGACGATTTTGGACATTCTTGCGTAGATCCCGGCAAAATACCCGAGAAATACGGCCTTTGGCACGGTTGGCACCGACACTGCTATTTAGACACTCACCCTATACCATACCTCGTCGAAGGCGCTTCTCCAACGCCAACCGACATAAGGAAGCCGAGGCCCCTAACCTCGGCTTCGCCTCTTTAGGGGAGAAACCCTCTCGTCATATCAGCCAGCCTTCGGCTGGTCTGTCGGCTGGGCTGGTTGCGCAGGCGTGGAGGTGCTTTCGAGATCGAGATACAACTTGTGCTCGTCGGCGCTGTAACCGAGCAATTCGGCATACCGACCCCAGCGCACGATCGATTTGAACATTGTCTGCGGCTTTTCGGTGGGCAACCAGACCGCCAACTCTTCCAAAACCAAATCTTCGTCCACCCTCTTGTCCTCCTGACCTTGCAACATCTCAATGATGTGCTCGACAAGTTGCAGTTGACGAAGTTGTTGATTCACGAGCCGCTTGCGCCCGTTGACATTCTCGGCGAGCAATTGCCGACCCAGCGGCAGCAGTATGACCATGTGCTTCGGGGTATCGACGAAATCCAAAAGCTCGGCCGCCTTGACCAACTCCAATATCTTGCCGAATTCCTTCCCGACCTCAACCGACAGGTCGAAAATATCCGCGGTGCCGCCTGCGTTGTCGACGCGTTCGAGCAGACCGATCATTTCCCCGACATTTACATTCGGGAGCGGCATGATGCGCGCGGGCCTCGGGGCGGCCGCGGGGGCCGCTGGCGCTGGCGTTGGTGGCGCCACCGGTTCGTCGGGCATAAGCGCCGTTGTCAGAATGTCGTGGATGCGTTCCGCCATGGCGATAAACGCCGCGTCGTGATAATCACGCGGGTATGGCAGCGGATTGTCCAGTATCTTCCGAATCTGTCCCGGGTGCGCGCCCAGGACGACGATGCGTGAAGCGACGAAGACGGCTTCATTGATATTGTGAGTGACCATCAGCACGCTGTTCGGGTCGGTCTTCGCGTCCTGCCAGAGATTCACCAATTCCACCCGCAGGTTCTCGGCCGTCAGCACATCCAGCCCGCTGAACGGCTCGTCCATGCACAAGAGTTCCGGCTGCGCCACCAGGGCTCGTGCGATCCCGACGCGCTGCTTCATTCCGCCCGACAGCTCCTTGGGATACGCCTCCTCAAAACCCTCCAAACCCACTCGGTCGATGGCGCGCGTGACCAGGTCCTTCTGCTGTTGCGGCTCACCGACGCGCCCGTTCAGGCCCATCGACACATTCTCCGCGACCGTCAGCCACGGATAGAGCGCGAAGCTCTGGAAGACCATCGAAATCGAGGGGTTCAACCCGTGCAACGGCTGTCCATGCACCAGCACATCACCGGTCGTGGCCTCGATCAACCCGGCGAGGATACGCACGATCGTTGACTTCCCGCAACCGCTCGGGCCCAGGATCGCCGTGATATCATGGCGGCGCACGTCGAGGCTGATATTGTCGAGCACCTTCAACTCTTTGTCGCCGGGCAGATGGAACGTCTTGCTGACGTTTCGCATCTCGCAAATGATTTCTTTTTTATTTTCCATGTGCCAGGGCCGCCATCCGCCGGAGGACGTTACTTCGTCAGTGAATATTTTTCCTCGGCCACCCGATACAACGGCTGCCACAATATCCGATTCACACCGACCACGGCGATACACATCGCCAGCACGCACGCCGCCAGCATGGCGAATTGTCCCTGATTGGTTGCCAGGCTGATCGTCGCCCCCAGGCCGTCCGCCGTGAGCGTCTCCTTGCCGGATTGGACGGCCTCCGCCACGATACTCGCATTCCAGGCGCCACCGGCGGCCGTTACCCAGCCCGTGACGAGATAGGGAAAAATGCCCGGCAGAATCAAGCGCCGCCAGCGTTCCCATCGGCCCATCCGATACACCACCGCCGCTTCGCGCAAATCATTGGGAATCGCCATCGCTCCCGCGATCACATTGAACAGTATATACCACTGCGTGCCGAGCAGCATGAGCGCGATAGATCCCCAGTTGATGGTTACGCCCGCCCAATGCAGCGCCAGTAGCGCCAGCGGATAAACCATCGGCGCGGGAAACGAGGCCATGATTTGGATGATTGGCTGCAGCCCTCGCGACAGTCGCGGATTCAATCCCACCGCCACACCGACCGGCACCGTCCAGATTGTCCCAAGCATTACCGCCACCGTCACGCGCAGAAACGTCAGAATGGTCACGCCCCCGACATGCAGCCAGTCGCTTTGATGTAATTGCGTGAGCAACCGCACCACGTTCACCGCACCCCACCCCACCCCGACCAGCGCCGCGATACCGACCAGCCAACCCGCCATCTTGCGGATAAACTTGCCGAACTCAAACGCCGGTCGCGCTTCGCTGTCCACCGCCATCACCATTGCGCCGCCCCCCGCCGTCGCCAGGGCTACGGGTGGAGCGGCCATGGCCACGAGCGGCGTCCACACGCGCGTATCCACCCAGCGCAACAAACGCGATTTCTGGAGAAGATCCAGCACCACCGACCCGGCCTGCTCCGAGGCCTCGGTCTCCTCAAACTTGAATTTCTGCGACCACGCGACAATCGGCCGCCAGAACAACTGGTCCACAGCCACGATCATCACCACCATGGCCACCACCCCGTA
>JBGOTY010000291.1:0-4854 GCA_041476745.1 Verrucomicrobiia bacterium
AAAAATGTCCGCGGCCATACCAGCACAGTCGCCGACGTTGTCGCCGACATTGTCCGCGATGGTCGCCGCGTTACGTGGGTCATCTTCCGGAATGTCTTTCTCAACCTTGCCAACGAGGTCAGCACCGACGTCCGCCGCTTTCGTGTAAATGCCACCACCGACTCGCATAAACAACGCGATCAACGTGCCGCCAAAGCCGAAACCGAGCAGGACTTCATACGCCTTCTCGCCATACGCCATGAAAATCAACGTGCCACCGAGCAGACCGAGGCCGTCCGTCAACATCCCGGTGATCGTGCCGGTGCGATACCCAACCTGCAGTGCCCCACCGAACGAATTCCGCGCCGCCGCCGCTACGCGCAAATTGCCGAGCGTTGCGAACCGCATTCCGACGAATCCGACGGCGAAACTGAAGAGCGACCCCATCAGGAAGGCGCCCGCGCGACCGAACGCGACCGGGTATCTCGTCTCGCTAGTGTTGGCCAGCGCCGTAAAGAAGAGCGCCACCGTCAAGACACCGATGAGCACGACGATCTTGCTGAACTGCTGACCGAGATACGCTTCGGCGCCGGCGCGAATCGCCGCCGCCACCTTCTGCATCTTGGGCGTGCCCTGGTCGGCGTTCTTGACCTGGTCAACCAGCATCAGCGCGTAGCCCAACCCGGCAAACGCCACGCCGAGCACGGCCCACAGCGCATACTTCTCCATTTGCGAGTAATCGCTGCTGGTCATGAACGCGAAGAAGTGGAATTCCTTGGGGACATGGCCCGCCGCCGTTTCGAGCAACGCCGCGGCCTTATCCTGGGCGCGCGCCCAATTCGCCGCCAACAGCGCCAAGGCACACAGGGCCAGTGTCGTGAGCAATTTGAGACGCGGGCTCCCCTTGGTAATCCGCTGCATAGTCCGATTCAATGATGCCGTCATACGTGTTTTTTTTCTCCTAAGTACGGGGTAGGTCGCGAGGAGGTTACAGAACCGCCGCCGCATTGAAAAGAGAAAAAGCAGAAATCGACGCGATGGGGGCAAGCCTTGTTTTGCGCGCCAACTCGTTCACTACGTGCGGTAGAGGTAAACCGACTCCGACCGCTATTACTTGTACTTTGCGGGAAGCGCCGCGCCCTTGCGCGCGCTGCGGTCGGCCAAATCGAGAATATGGATAGGACGGCGCGCCCATTCGGGTGTGATGACAAGTTTGGCGCCCTTGGTGAGATGGTCGGCGATATTTTGGTAGAAGCGCCAACCTTCGCCCCTGGGATTCCGGAACTTGTGAGTCTTTGTTTTGCCGTTGTTCCGGCGGAAGCATTCGTTGAATGGCCAGTCGAGCACGTACGAGCCTTCCGTGCCCGTGATATCCAGGAAGCCGCGCCGTGGATTGGAGTCGAGCGTGGAAATCAGCAACGTCAGCCACTGGCCATTTCGGAAGCCCACGCTGGCGAAGGCCTCGTCCTCGTTGGAGTCCTTCTTCCATTTCGTTTGCGGAGCCCAGTAACCGGTCCGGGCGTAACCGGCGACTTCGACGATGTCCGAGCGGATAATCTGGAGGCTGTATTCCAACAAATGCACGCCCCAATCGTAGAGGATGCCGCCGGAGATCGACTTGCTGGTACGCCACCAATCGTTGGGTTTGCTGCGGGAACCCCAATGCGCCTCGACGCGCACGACGTCGCCGATCATGCCGGACCGGAGGTGCCGGATGGCGTTGCGGATCGGGCCGTCCCAATGGCGATTGTGATACGTGGAGAGCACGACGCCGCTCTTTCGGGCGGCCGCGATCATCGCGTCGCATTCGGCCGTCTTGATCGCCATCGGCTTTTCACAAACCACGTGCCGCCCCGCCTTCAGGGCGAGAAGCGCAAGCGGGGCGTGGGTGTTGTGCGGCGTAATGATGGTGACGAGATCCACCGCCGACTTCTTGAGCATCGCGGAGAGTGACGGATACGTCTCAATGTTCCGGAAATCCTGCGTGGCGACGGCGAGGCGGGCGGGATCGATCTCGGCCACGGCGGTCGGGGTCATGCCCGCTTTCCGCATTTCCCGCAGATGCGCCCGGCCCATGTTAAACGAGCCGCCGTAACCGACGACGCCCACTTTGATGTCACTGGCCCGCTTGTATCTCTTCATCAAATCTCCAAGGATCCCGCTTCGTTTCAAAGGCTGGCCGCGAGCACCGCAATCTCAAATCCGCGGCCTCATGTCAATGAGAGACTGCAATCCCCGGCGCCCGTCGCTTCTTGACATTGACCCAACTCAGGTAGCGAGTAGACGAAAAGCCGTGCCGGCGCTGGCTTTCCACCGAGTTGGTGTTACTCTAACTTGATCAAGCAGGAGGAATGACAAGATGAGAATTACATCCGTGATTACATTGACCATCCTTGCCGTTGCGCTGTCGATCGGGACGGCTTCGCGCGCGGAGATTGCCCAGCCGCCCACGACCCAGTCGATGACCTTCACCGGCGTCGTCCAAGGCGTGGATGTGGCGCAAGGTGTCGTGGTCGTTCGTGGCCCAAAGCAGGGGGACAATTCATCCGGAGTGCAGAGCGGCCAGACTAGTGTCATCATCGTTCTTACGAAAGTCTTCAAGGTTGATCGAACCACCACGATCTCGGTCGCCGGCAAGTCCAAGCCAAACCTCACTGAAATCAAAAGTGGTGATCCGATCCAGGTCAGCTACGTCCTGGTTCCCAACGGTCAATTTCTCGCCAAGTCCGTAACCGATTCAGGCCGTCCAGCCGCCAAGCAAACATCCCAACCGTCCCGTTATTAGGCAGACTGGCGGTCGGCTGTTTGGTTGGACGTCCATACACCGTCACCGTTCCGACCTAGAACCCCTAACAGAACTTCCTACGCCTGTTGTAGCCGCGGCGCTCTGTCGCCGCGCAGGCCTTACTTGCGAGGCTTTCCGCCCCACGCCGACAGAGCGGCGTGGCTACAAGAGTGGGTTTTGTTAACGGCTCTTGGGCAGCTTCAACTTCTCGAGGGAGACGCCTTCACGCCGCAGGATTGTGGCTTCCACTTTTGGGACATACATCTGGGTTTCGGCCGGAAGATGCACCGCAATCTCGTCATAGGTGCGCGCCGCGTGTTTCGCCAAGAGGCGACCTACGGCCCCTTCCCCCGCATTGTAAGCCGCGAGGGTCAACCGCCAGTCGCCAAACTCGTCGTGCAGGTTCTTCAAATACTTCGCGGCAGCATGCCCGTTCTTTTCGGGTTGGCGACGCTGGTCCCAGGGCAGCAACGCCAGCCCCAGTGATTTCGCGGTTTCGGGCATTAGCTGAAACAAACCTACCGCCCCAATCGGGCTTCGCGCCAGCGTGTCGAATCCCGATTCCACCTCCGCCAGCCAGACCAGCTCAGCGGGCACACCTTCCGCCAGGAAGATCGGCTTGAGCCGCGCGACGTAGGCCAACGCTCCCGGCGGCAAATCCTCCAACTGCAGGCGTTCTTGCCAGGCGCGCCGTTCGACCCCCGGGGCGGGATTCGCTGACGGCGATGGCCGCAACTCCAGGGTTGATGGTGGGATGGCGATCTTCAGTTTATCAGCGACGGCCAGATAATCGAGGCGGGTGCGTAACCACGCCGCGTACGGCTGCGTCTCCGCGTGTTGGTCCAACAGCGGCAACGCCGCGGTTGCCATTTCCCGCAACGGGGCAAGTTCGAGGACGTACTCGCCCTGGAACCGCCTCTGCAACTCGCGACACACCGCCTGCAGTTGCGCCTCGTCGAGGTCCGTCAATGACGGCAACGCGGACAAATCGAGGTTCGTCAACACCGATTCATCGAACTGTCCCAGCGCGTCTTCCCACGTCACCGTAGCGGCGCGGACCTGCTGAGGACGAGCTAGGATCAGCCCGATCCCCAACACGAAAACGATTGTGACCAGCTTGGATGTCATCAGAAACGAATCTCCCTCGCTGTATCGCCCGATAACCGCGCCACTGTCAACACCGGCGATGCGGCACCACGAATTGCACGAAGTAGACACGAAGAACGCGAAGTGGGGTAAGCATGTGCTACCGGATTGCCGCTGCTGGAAAGCTTTGCGGCAAAAGAGGTAAATTCGTCAGGAATATGGGTCTCGTTTATTAGGGACTTCCTAAGCGCTTGGCTTTCTGTTATAGTACCTCGCATGAAGGTGGAAGAACTCAAAGGCATCGTTCACGCTGACCCGGAGATCATGGGCGGCACACCGGTGTTTGTCGGCACGCGCGTTCCGCTTCAGAATCTTGTGGACTATCTGGAAGGCGGCGAGTCCATCGAAGATTTCCTCGATGCGTTCCCGACGGTCAAACGTGAGCAGGCGATTGCCGTCATCGAAGCCGGCAAACTCACGATGCTCGGAACTGTTTAGGGATGCGCGTCCTGATTGACGAATGCCTGAACTGGCGTTTGTCCCGCGCTCTGACCGGTCACTACGCAGCATCGGCGCAGAAGAAGGGTTGGGGCGGCATCAAGAACGGCGCGCTACTGGCCCTGGCCGAAAAGGACTTTGACGTGTTCATCACCGGCGACCGGAACCTGAGTTTCCAGCAAGCCGTGGGAAAATTCGATACGCTGTCATTGTTCTCCACGCGCCCAGCACGCAACTACATCACACTCTGCCATTGATGTCGAAAGTGCTCGCTGCGCTCCCAAAGATCAAACCCGGCGAAGTCGTGAACGTGTATCCCTGAGAAGCAGATCTGTCGGGACGGGAAAGCGGGGCATGTTATCAAGCGCGGGACGCATGAGGAATTGATAGCGGTGAATGGCTTGTCCGCGAATCTCTGCTGGGTGCAGTCCACGGCGGTGACGATTGAGGAGCGGCTGGACGAGCTGGAAGTGGGCGCGACGGCGGGGTGAAATTTATCAAGAGTC
>JBGOTY010000292.1:0-4853 GCA_041476745.1 Verrucomicrobiia bacterium
GCGAGAAGTGGAGCAGAGTCGTCGTGGCCACCACCAGAAACGTGAGGAGGGTGATGGCCAGGGTCTCTTTCGCCTTCAGGCCGAAGCGCACCCTACGCCCCGTACCGATGCAGCTTGTTGTGCAAGGTCTTGACGCTGATCCCCAGGATCGCCGCCGCCCTGGCCTTGTTGTTGTTTACAGACGCCAGGGTTCTCAGGATGAGGCCTTTCTCTACCTCCTCGACGGTGGCCCCCAGAGGAAAGGCGATCATATCGGCGCCTTCGCCCCCGGTCGCCGGTGTGACCCCCGGTGGCAGGTGCCTGGGCGCAATCAGGTCGGCCTCGCAGACGATGACCGCGCGTTCGATCGTGTTGCGCAGCTCCCTGACGTTTCCCGGCCAGGCATGCCCGAGCACGATCTGCAGGGCAGCCTCATCCACCGACGTGATCCGCTTTTCGTACTTCCGGTTGAACTCTTCCAGGAACGCCTGGATGAGCAGCGGGATGTCTTCTTTCCGCTCCCGGAGCGGCGGGAGCGGGAGACTGAAGACGTTCAGGCGGTAATAGAGGTCCTTCCGGAACGTCCCGTCCTTCATCGCCTTCAGGGGGTCCTTGTTCGTGGCGGCCACGACCCGCACGTCCACGTGCATCTCCGCTTTCCCGCCCAGCCGTCGCACCGTGCCGTCCTGGAGGATCCGCAGGAACTTCGCCTGCGTCGCTGGCGTCATCTCCGCGATCTCGTCGAGAAACAGCGTCCCCCCGTTCGCCAGCTCGAAGCAGCCCGCCCTCCGCTCCAACGCCCCGGTGAACGCCCCCCGTTCATGGCCGAAGATCTCGCTCTCCAGGAGCGTCTCCGGGATCGCCGAGCAGTTGACGGCCACGAAGGGCATCGCGGCGCGCCGGCTGTTGTAATGCAACGCGCGGGCGACGAGTTCCTTGCCGGTCCCGCTCTCACCGAGGATGAGCACGGTGGACTCGGTATTGGCCACGCGCTCGATGAGCCGGTAGACCGCCTCCATGCGGGGGCTCGAGCCAATCATCGAGTCGAAACGGAATTTATCCTGCAGTTGGCGACGGAGTTCGACGTTCTCCTCAAGCGCATGCACGGCTTTCTGCTGCATCAGCGCGTTGTCGATCCGCTTGACCAGCTCGTCAATCTGAAAGGGTTTCTCGACAAAGTCCTGCGCGCCGGCGCGGAGCGCTTGCATGGCGCGCTCCTTGGTGCCCTGCCCCGTTATCATGACCACGGGGATGGACCGGTTGTGCTCCTTGACCTGCTGCAACAGCTTCAGGCCCATGGGCTTGCCTTCTGGCATCTCAATGTCGGACAACACGAGATCGGGCGCGCTTTCCTTCACGAGTTGTAACGCGCGCTCCGGACTGCTGGCGGGAAGCACCTCATGGTGATGCTCACGCAACACTTCCGATAGCACGGACACCATCGCGGGATCGTCATCAACAATTATTATTTTCGCCATAAACTCCTCCTGTGCGCTCACCCGTGGCAGCCCCCTTTTTCCGCTTCACCGGCGCCGGCTCGCTGCCCAGCGGCGCCACTCTAAAATTGCACGACCTGATTCAGTTTGAAGATCGGCAGAAACATACAAATCACAATGCTGCCGACCACCACGCCGAGGAACACGATCAGCAAAGGTTCGATCAGCGACGTCAGCCCCGACAGCGTGGCCTCAATCTCTTCGTCGTAGAAATCAGAAATCTTCTCCAACATCACGTCCACTTTGCCCGTTTGTTCGCCGGCGGAGACCATCCGGACCAACATCAGCGGGAAAATTGGATGCTGTCCCAGCGCGACGGCGAGGTTGTCCCCGCGCTCAATGCTGGCGGCGGTCTTTTCCACGGCTCTTTCCACGACGGTGTTTCCCGCCGATTGCCCCACAATGCGCAGGGTTTCCAGAATCGGCACGCCACTCCGCAACAGCGCCGCGAAGGTGCGCGCAAACCGTGAGATGGCAATCTTGTGCACCAGTTTCCCAAACACGGGCAGACGCAACTTGGTGCGGTCCCAAAGTGCCGTCCCCATCTTGGTGCGCTTGAACTTCATGAGGCCAAAAATGATTCCGCCCGCGGCGCCGATGGCGAGCACGAAGTACGCGCGAATGATGTCACTGATGTCGATCAGAATCTGCGTCGGGGTCGGCAATGCCGCGCCAAAGTCCTTATAGATACCGGCAAAAATCGGGATGACCTTGACGATCAAGAACAGTGCGATCGAAAGAGCGATGAAACACACAATGACCGGGTACGACATCGCTGACTTTACCTTCTTCTTCAGACGCGCGGTCGACTCCAAATAGCACGCCAAACGATCCAGGATCTCCGACAGCAAGCCGCCGGTTTCACCGGCTTCCACCATGCTCACGTAGAGTTTGGTAAAGACCTTGGGATGTTCGCTCAAGGCTTCGGAGAACGACTGGCCTTGTTCAACTCTTGTGGTGACAGCGCGCAACACGGGCTTGAAGACCGGGTTGTCGGTCTGCTCTTCCAAAGCGGTCAGCGTCTGCACGAGGGGCAACCCGGCATCCATCATGGTCGCCAGTTGGCGGGTGAAGACCACCAGGTCCTGCGACTTGACCTTGCCTTGACGGCGCTTGCGTCCGGCTTTACGGCCGACGGAGGCCCGTATGGAAATGACCATCAATCCGCGATCCATGAGCATCGAGGCCGCTGCCTGTTGGTCCGCGGCTTCGATATCGCCACCTTTCGGTTTTCCGGAGGTGTCGCGCGCTTGATATGTGAAATTCGCCATAAACGCTTGTCCGTATCCAATTGCCATCCAGAACAATCCTACGCAATACCGAGCAACTAATATGCCACCGCCGCACTTGACATCTGGTTCGTCAAGGTTTTTTTCTTGCCGCGGCGGCATTTCATTGGAACAATCAGCGTTGTTTCGGTGGATAAACCGTAGCGCTCCGAATAAAGAAAAAAACATGATGCCAACATCTATCAACCAACCTCTAAAGAACGCCTTCACTTCTCATGGCGGAAATTTCCATTACCGGTGGCTGCTGTCCCTTTTTGTCGCCCTCCTTTGTACGAATATGGCGAAGCCTGCTGCCACCCTGGCGATTGACGCAACTCTCACGCCCATTGGCAGCATCACCAAGTCATTGACAAACCATCAAGTCACTGTGCAAGCCGTCATCTCGAACGTGCGCGAGCCCAGCAGTGAGCGCGCTCCTTACACTGTCAGCCTCACGGAAGGTGCTGCGACGCTTCCGCTGGTATATTGGTCGGATATGCAACCGCAACTCGCGTCGAAAGTGAAAACGGGAAACCTCGTCCGCGTAAAGGCCAGCGTCAGCGTCTACCGGGATACACTCCAATTGCGTTTGCGCAGCGCGACCGCGTTGGAAGTGGTCAATGCGGCCGCTGTCGCGGGGACTGCCACCAACGCGACGGCAACAGTCCCTCCGGCGGTATCCGCGGCCAGTCCACCAACACCGCCTGTCGCGACCGTCATCGGAGCAATCAAGGCGGATTGGGTTGACCGCGTCGTGATCATCTCCGGCACGATCGCCGCCTCGGACAACATTGACAAAGCCCAGCGGCTCAGCGTCCAGGATGCCACCGGTGAAATCCAGGTCGTGCTCGGGGAGAAAGCCCTGTCCGGGCTGTCGCCGGCGGACTTACAACCTGGCCGCGCGATCACGATCACCGGCCCGGTCAAGCTGGAGAATGGAACGCGAACGATTGTTCCCGAAGCCGCCGGCGCGGTCAAACTCGCGCCCCAGTAGGCCCTACTCGATTTTCGTTGGGTGCTCCGACCTGGAACCACGCTTGGCCATCCACCAATCGTGAATGCTTGGCGTAATCGTGCCGCGCTTGCGGATGTAGTTGATGACCGCTTCCCGTGTTTGAAAGTCGTACTCCACCAGCTTCGCCTCGGGCCGGTCCACCAACTCCCGCAACCGTTTCCAACGCTGTCCGCCGCCAGCCAAATCGTAACTGTTGAAGGCCACGGCGAGCCGTTGCGTTTCGTCCAACGAGGAACCATCCGCATGAACCAGTGAGGTGCTCCGCTGCCCCGGCTTCGCGTCCGGATCGAAGGTCCATTTCAATCCCCAAATCCCGCGAAACGCGGGATTATTGTACGTCTCGGCGTCTTCATCCAGGACCTCACGCAGTTCGGCCGGCGTCAACTGCACGACACCGACGGTGTTCTCGTACGGCACGACTTTCCAGACATCACCCACGGTGATTGCGCCCTTCTTCAACCCGTTCCGGCGTTCGTTGATCCCGTGCACGACCGCGTCCACCTTCGCACCGCGTTCGCCCAGCGCGTCCACAATCGCTTCGAAGATGAGGTTGTGGACCGGCGTCTCCTTGTGCGGCAGGGCGCGGATCCACAAATCATCGGTGGCCTCGCCAAGGCGGGTGCTTGATACCTTCTCGGCGCGATCGATCTCCGCGCCGGCGAGCTTGAGTATTTCGCCATCCAGCGGGATGTGTTCGTCCATGAGCAGCGTGTTGGACTGGCGTTTGATTACGCGGCCTTTCTCGGTGTCAAACACCAGATCCACGCGGCCGAGATGAATCCCATAATAATCGGCCTGGCTGTACAGGACATTGCTGACTTTGAATTCGGGAAAGTTGCGGTGCGTGTGGGCGCCGATGATCACATCCAACTCCGGGAAATTGCGCGCGATGGCATTGATCTGGTTGGCATGGTCATCCCCTGCTTCGCGGTAGCCCTGATGACAAACAAGCACCAGTATCTGCGCCCCCGCCGCTCGCGTTTCGGGAATGATTTTTCGGAGCGTCTCCACCGAATCCTTAAACTCCAATCCTGCAAACAGCCGTGGGCGGCTCCAACTCGGGATGTCGGGCGTGTCCAACCCGATGATGCCCAC
>JBGOTY010000293.1:0-4832 GCA_041476745.1 Verrucomicrobiia bacterium
CATGTTTCAATAATCCTGACCGTCCGCCCGTCGATCTTCAATTTCCCCTCCGCGAACAGGCGTATCGCCTCGGGATAAATCTCGTGCTCCGCCACCTGAATCCGCTCGTGCAACGATTCGGGCGTGTCCTTGTCGAGCACCGCCACTTCCCGCTGGAGGATGATCGGCCCCGAATCCACGCCTTCCTCCACAAAATGTACCGTGCAACCCGTGACCTTCACGCCGTGCTGCAACGCCTGCTCCCACGCGCGCAACCCGGGGAAGGCGGGCAACAACGACGGATGCACGTTGAGCATCCGCCCCGCAAACGTCCGCAACAGCGGCGACTTCACCACGCGCATGTAACCTGCCAGCGCGACCAGTTGCACCCCGGCGTCGCGCAGCAACCGCACCGCCTGTTCTTCCAACTCCGGTTCCAGCTTCGTCTTGAACCGGCTCGGCCCGATAAAGCGCGCTTCGATCCCGCGTTTCCGTGCCCGCTCCAGGATGAACGCGTCGGCGACATCCGTCAGTACCAGCACCACGCGCCCGGGAATCCTCCCGCGCGCGCACGCCTCGAAAATCGCCTCGCCGTTGGAGCCATTGCCCGAGCCGAGCACCCCGATGCGGAAATCGCCGCCACTCACACAAAGTTTCTAATCGAATCCTCCCGAAAACACAAGCGTGGATGAGGTTCTGTCGCGGCGAGTGATCACGCGGCGGGATACGGCGGGTACGAGAAAAAACCGCGCTAGCCCTTAACGCTTCGGTCTCTTGGATGGCCTCTTACCCCAGCGGATCGTCTCATAATTCGCACTGAATTGCTTCGCGTTGAAAGGACGACGTTTCGAGCCCTTGCCTGCCTGTCTGTTCTCCGTCTTGCCTGCTGGTTTGGTCTCCGTCTTATCAACTGGTTTGGTTTCGGCGCTGGCTGCCTGTTTGTTCTCCGCCTTACCCGCTGATTTGGTCTCTGCCTTGGCAACCGGTTTGATCTCCGCGTTGCCTGCTGGTTTGGTCTCTACCTTGCCAACTGGTTTGGTGTCTGCGGTACTCATGGTCTGCCTCCGGGCTAATCTTAACCTACAATTCGCTGACTGTCCCAACGGGTAATTCGCTCCGCCTTGGCTTTCTCCGGGATGCCGAGTTGCCGCCTCACTGCCCAACGCCGGGTCGGGCTGGCGGACAGCCCGACGCATACCCGCTTTTGAGTCGGCTCTGCCCCCTACAATACAATCCGTCCTCGTCCTTCGGCAGCATTAGAGATAAAATGGTGTCATGAACCCAATCGAAACACAATATCGGAACCATAAGATTGTGATACGGGACAAGATTGAATTCGCATCCGATGGCGTCACGGGGAAGCTGGATAAACAGCCGGTTACCAGGAGGGTGATCGAAGTTGACGACGTAGACGTAACCAGCCGTTGCCGTGCGGCAAATACGGATGAACAGAAGACTGAGGAAGGCAAGCGGTTTATTGATCGTATATACCCAAAAGGGAAGTCCGAGTCGTAGGGCGAGGTCGAGCACCCCGTCGTACTTGAACGGAGAATTGGCGAGAGGGCTGTTCGACACCTTCCTCGGCATCGCCATTACCCGCCTGATCTGCCCGTCCTGTTGACCTCTCCTGCTTAATCGGGGTCGTGATTGACATGCTTGCAAAAGCGCCGGACATTCTACTGGCAGTGTAGTGGTGGACAGGCTCTCTCTCTTCGACATCTAGCCTGTCGAAGGACCTCCTTGAGGACATGAGCGGAAGCTACACTGCCATTGTTAAAGTTGCGACCATTAGAGGCGACGGTACACAGGGTGGAGTGCTGATGAGGAAAAAAGTCATAATTTTTGGACAAGCCGCCGATGTGACGCCCGATGATTTCGATGGCAAAAAGTATCGGTTCCCATTCGCGGTTGTTGAACCGACATTCTCTGGGTCATTTACTAATGAAGCGGTGATTACTGAGCATTTCATGGTTGTCGAGGTCACAGGAGCAGTCAGGGAGACATGGAAACTGACCGACGAGGAATTGAAGAAAGTGATGTTTGCGTTAGGCGTGGACGGTTTACTTCCAAAGGTCAAAAATGAAACCGTAGCCGAAGAAGAGACGTCTGTTTTCTATTCAACGTCCGGACTTGGTAGCAAGAGACCACACGATCCGTCAACAATTGGTGATCCCGAAGGCGCAGTTATCGCAGTCGAGATTGAATAATAAAGCAAAGAGGGGCAGGACCGTTCGGCAGATAATCATCGATGATGCTCGAAAGGAGAAATCTATGAAAACGACTGTAGGTTTGTGGATTGATCATCGGAAGGCTGTGATCGCGATCGTCTCGGAGGACGGGGAAGAAACGCTGGAGATTCAGTCGAACGTTGAAAAACAGCCGGGACGTGTTGCGGGGGTTCGTTCGACGACTCCCTACGAAGCGCAACAGGTTCAAGCGGATGATACTCGCGAGAGGGAGTTTACCGGCCATCTCAACCAGTATTACGCGGAGGTGATTGCGGCAATTCGTGATGCTGAATCGATTCTGCTGTTTGGTCCGGGGGAGGCCAAGGGCGAGCTGAAGAAGCGTCTGGAGCGAGACAAGCTCGGGGGACACATCATTGCCATTGAGACTGCCGACAAAATGACGGATCGGCAGATCGCGGCGAAAGTCCGCGAATACTTTCATAAAAAAGATTCGACCGTTGGATCGACGTCAAGCCACCCAACAGAGAACTTGTGAAATCAGCAAGGAGATGTCGCATGTCGTTGTGACTCTTGGCAAACTGATTCACCAGACCATCAATCAAACCAACGAATTGAAAGACGCCGATACCGCGGATGGCCGCGGCGTGGCATGCAGTCTCGTCGGAGCTTCACTCGAAGGTCCGCGAGAAAGGCGCAGCGGGTAAATGGGTCAGACCTGTATTCATGACGGATTTATTTTTTGCCGCAATTGCGCCAACCGCGTCAGCAAACTGGAATCCCCGCCCGCCGCTCGTTCCAGCTGCTGGCTCACCACCACCAGCGGTGCCAGGGATAGCCGTATCCGTACAGGGGTGGATAACTGTTGTAGTAATAATCAGCGTCTTGACGACGTTGGGCGGCAACGGCGGCGCGGGTGTAGGTGTCGAGCATGAAGTTGACCAGTGGGTCGGAGACGCCTTCATTGCGCAGGCGAACCACGTCGTCGGAGGAGAGGCGGAATACGGTGCGGGTTGCATCGATGCGGCGCATGATGTCTTCGTCGGTCACGCCCGCCTTGACCATCGAAATGACGTCAGCCTGCGTTAGCGGCGGCGGACGCGGTGGACTGGTGGTGGCGCAACCCAACACGACCAGCAACAGTAAAGTTACATAGAAGGCGCGTGCCATGACGCTAACAACATAACGGATTCTCAGTTAATTGCCAACCGCGACCGCGAGGTTGTTGCGAAAACTGCTGTTGACCACGGGCTACGATGACATGATCACGTTAAACAGATAGCCGACCAGTAAAATACCCACAGCCACCACGCCAAAGAAGACCACGATGAGCCGGGGCTTGAGCACCTTGCGCAGGATGATCGCTTCGGGCAACGACAGCGCAATCACCGACATCATGAATGCCAGCACCGTGCCCAGTGCAGCGCCTTTGCCGAGCAACGCCTGCACGACCGGGATAATGCCCGCCGCGTTGGAATACATCGGCACGCCAATCAGCACTGCCAGCGGCACGCTCCACCACGCGCCTTTGCCCATGATCGACGCCATGAGATTCTCCGGCACGTAGCCATGTATGCCCGCGCCGACGGCGATGCCCAGCAACACGTAGAGCCACACCCGCCCCACGATGTCCTTCACCGCGCCTACTCCGGCCCGGAGGCGTGCCGGCCAGTCTAATTCTTCTTCCTCGATTCCCGCACTGCTTGGTGTCTCGAAGACCCAGTCCTCGACGTACTTTTCCATCCGCAACCGGCCAATCACCCAGCCGGAAATCATCGCGATGAGCAACCCGGTGCCCAAGTAAAGCCCCGCCACCTTCCAACCGAACAGCCCGAACAGCAGCACCAACGCGACTTCGTTGACCATCGGCGCGGAAACCAGAAACGAAAACGTCACGCCCAGCGGCACGCCAGCCGTGACGAAGCCGATGAACAGCGGTACTGCCGAGCACGAGCAGAAAGGGGTCACGATTCCCAGTAACGAGGCCAGCACATTGCCGACGGACTCGCGTTTGCCGGAAAGAATCCGCCGCGTCCGTTCCGGCGTGAAGAATGACCGCACGATGCCGACGCCAAACACGACCAGCGTCAGCAACATCATCACCTTGGGCGATTCATAAACGAAAAATTCCACCGTCGCCCCTGGATGCGAACCGTGTGGCAACGTCAACAGCGAGTAGGTAAACCACGCGGCAAACGTCGCGAGGCTATGGTAAATGAGCCACCATGCCGCCAACCCGGCCAGTCCCAAAAGGATGTAGCGGCTAAGCGTTGGTTTGGGGGCAACGGTAGTCGGGGAACAACCTCGCCAAGCCGGTGACTCGACACAACAACAAGCAGGCTTTTCAGACGGTTTCATCAATGCCTCATGGGAAAATGATCAAGGCGCGGAGTAAACAAGCCACGCGCCGCCCAAGATCACCAACACGCCGCAGACCGATTTCAACACGGTGACACCCTTCGACCGGTCGTTCCAATTCAGGAACTGTTGCACCATTTCCGTGAAAGTCCCTGCCAGCACGATAACGGCGCAATGGCCGATGCCGTAGGCCAGCAGCAGCGACACACCGTAAAACAGATTGGTCTTGGCCAGCTTGAACGTCACCGCCAGCATCGGGGCCATGTAGGCAAACGTGCAAGGGCCAAGCGCGATGCCGAACACCAGCCC
>JBGOTY010000294.1:0-4780 GCA_041476745.1 Verrucomicrobiia bacterium
CGTCATCGTTTCTCGGCAACGCTGAAAAAGGTTTTCGCCTCGTAAGCGAAACGTTCCTGTGTTCGGCGTGAACGCTGCATCACTGGTTACAGAAAACTTTTCCCGCATCCTGCTGGTGAAACCATCAGCGGTCGGTGATGTCGTCCACACGATCCCGCTGCTCGTGAAGTTGCGCGCCCGCTACCCGCAAGCGCGCATCGACTGGTTCATCACGCCCGAGAATGCCGAGTTGGTGCGCCATCATCCCGCACTGTCCGGCGTGGTGCTTTTCAACCGGCGCAGCTTCGGGTCCTTCGGCCGCAACTGGCGGGCCACCGCCGGCCCGTTTGAATTGCTGCGGCAGTTGCGGCGCACCCGCTACGAGTTGGTGATTGATATGCACGGCCAGTTCCGGACGGCCGCGTTTGTGCGTGCCACCGGCGCGCCGGTGCGGATTGGCTTTGGTCGGCCAATCAAACGCTTACCTACTGAAACGACACATCATGAGCTTCACAATGTTCCTTTGCATGGCTGGGCCGGCGCGCGCGAAGGCTCCTGGCTGGCGTACACCCATCGAATTCCGATTCCCACGCTGGACGTGCATGCCATCGACCGTTACCTCTGGGTCGGGAACATACTCGGCCTGGACAATGCGCCGCCTGACCTGCGCATTTACCTGTCGTCCGAAACCGAAGCCAGGGCAGCGCAGTTGCTCACCCGTCACGGCTTGAAAGAGTTTGCCGTGCTGGCGCCGGGCACGATGTGGGAAACCAAGCACTGGCTGCCGGAGCGCTTTGCCGAAACCGGACGGCTCTTGATCCAGCGAGGGCTGGGCATTGTCGTGGTGGGCACACCACGCGACAAAGATCGGTGCCGAATTGTAGCGGACTTGTGTCCGGGTGCGGTTGATTTGTCCGGGCAAACCAGCCTCGGTGAACTGGCAGCCATCATCAAGCGATCCAAGGTTACCGTGACCAATGATTCCGGTTCGATGCACCTCGCCGTGGCGCTGGAGACGCCTGTCGTCAGTATTTTTGGACCAACCAACCCGGTACATATCGGGCCGTATGGACAGCCGGAGGCTGTGGTGCGGCTGGATCTGCCGTGTTCGCCGTGCAACTATCGCCGGCTGCGGCAGTGCCCGTACGGGCATGCCTGCATGGAGCAGTTAACGGCCGGGATGGTGCTGGATCGCATTGACACGCTCGCCCTGACTTCGTTGAAAGCGAGTCGTCGCTGAACCACGCGACGAAACAAGAATTCTTTCAGCGACCGTGTTCGATGCGTTCCGCCAGCGACTCCGGCAGGCCGGCGGCGCGAATCTTCTTCTGCGTCATCCCGATGTCGTAATCGATCCGGCGCAATTCGATGATATTGGCGATGAGATCAAAGATAACGTAGGCCGATTTCGGGTTGCGGTCGCGCGGCTGGCCGACGGAACCGACATTGACGAAGTATTTGCGACCCACCTCGATTTTGATCTTCGAATAGAGTCCGCCCTGGAGGCCGGTTGGCCCGCGCACGAACGCGACCGGCACGTGCGTGTGTCCATTGAAGCAGACGGCGGTGTGCTGGTAATTGAAGCTGGCCTGGGCGGAAAGCCTGTCGAAGACATAGGCCCACCTTTCGGGCAAATCGAGTGTCGCATGGACGATGGTGAACGATTCGACGTGGCGGACGTATTTGAGGTCACGCAGCCAGGTCTTGTCGTCGGCGCTCAACTGCGTGCGCGTCCAGCGAATCGCCTCGGCGGCCATGGCATTGAACCCCGTCAGGTCAAGGTCGGACGCGCAGTACTCGTCGTGATTACCCATGATGACGGGGCAATCGAGGCTCCGGATAACATTGACGCATTCGTTTGGGTTGGGGCCGTACCCCACGATGTCGCCGAGGCAGACGTAATGCGTGCACTTTTGTTCCTGCGCGTCCTTCAGGACAGCTTCGAGTCCTTCGAGATTCGCATGGATGTCGCTCAGGATTGCGTAGCGGAGATCTGTTTTGGCCGTCGTCATGGTAACGGTGGGGGGAATAAGCGCTGGTCGTTGGGAATCTGTAATTCGTCCTCCAGCTGCCGGATCTCACGCTCGACAATATTCCAAGACTGCGCCACCGTTGAGTGGTCCAGGAACCACAGACGCTTCCATTCTTCGTAAGCGGCCCGGGCTTGGCCGCACTTCTCCAGGGCGCGCGGGTAAAAGCGAGCGACAAACTGTGGCGCGTCTGGAAAGCTGGCTGCCTTGCCGAAGTACTCAGCCGCTTTACAGAACGCCTCATGACACGGTGGTTGGTCGCAGTCCTTGCTCAATTTCTCGTAATACAACCACCCCATGGTGAAATACAGGTCATAGCGATTCGGGATGTTTTCGACCCCGCGGGCCAGAAACTCGCGGGCCTTTTCATGCCATTCACGCTCGCGTTTGACACCCTCGGCCTTCGTGCGGTTTTTCGGGTCAGAGAGTACGCCGTAACCGATGTTCCAGGCCATGTGCCATTGCCCAAGGTCCCAAAACATTACGGCCTGCGGCTGCAGCGCGGCAACGACCTCGATATTCCGGTACTGGCGGAGCCATTCCTTCTTCTCCCAGTAACTGTGGCCGTTGATCCACAAGAAGTCCGCCACAATTCCCCGCATCCCCGCCAGCAACGCAATGGCGAGGTTCTGACCGATTGCCTCGCGGAGTTGGATCGTGACGCGCGCGCCACCGTACTTCAGCCGCGTCCGCTCCGCACGGACAGAGTTCTCCAGCGGCAGCAGGACCAGCCCTGCGCCCAGGAGAAGTATGGCAATAAGTATCTTGCTTCGCATACCCTAAATTTCGCGGCGGCTGAAGATCAGGTGGGCGGCGACGACAATGACCACCGCGCGCGCCACCCCGTACACGATGACTTCGTCGACGTGCGCCCAAGGCACGAGATTACCGAGATTGATGTCGTCAGCCAGGCTGAACAACCCGAAGTCTGGCACGATCGCCAACACCGCCATCGCCAGCCGGTGACTGCCCCACATCTCGACGGCCGTCCCGCGTAGCATTCCCGCCATGTAAATCATAAACGGCACCGCCACGTTGAAGACCAGGGACGTCGAGAATGTCGACACCAAGAGTGTAATCGACACCACCAGTATCGCCTTCACCAGGTCCGTCAAGACCGCCTTCACCAAATTCACGTCAAGCACCGCAATCTTGATTTGCTGGATTTGTTGGTTCGCTTCCTCCTGGGCGGCCTGCGTCTCACCCAGGTACGTCTGGCTCAATTCGCGGATCATACTCTGCTCCTTGATCCAGAGCACGGCACCGAACATCAGGCACATGGCCACCATGCTCAATACCAGCAGGAGCACGCTGCCATAAAACTTACCGAGCAAAAACTCGAAGCGCCGTACTGGTTTCGCCAGAATCGTGTAGATCGTACGGTTCTCCACCTCACTCGGCAACAACTGCGCCGTTCCCACGATTGCAATCAATGTGCTGATAACCGAAATGACACCCAGGCACGTGTCCTTGATAACCTTCAGTTGCTCTTGTTCCCCAAGACTGTATTGCGAGAAAAAGATGGCCAACCCAATGAACACCAAACCGATGATCAGCAGAAAAATAAACACTTTCTGCCGCACCGCTTCGGTTAACGTGTTCACCCCAATTACGCTCACGCGGTTGAGAGAAAACCCGACCCGATCGTGGCTCGCCGACGGTGTGGGAACAGTGGCAGATTCAGTCATGATGTCCCATCCCCCGTTCATCTTTCTTCAGTGCATCCAGGAATAGCGATTCCAGTGTCGTTTGCGGATGCTCGACCGACACAATCGACGCCCCGGCAGACCGGACCGCCTCCTCGACCCGCGCCCGCGCGGCGTCGGGCAAATCCTGTACCGTAATGCTCAGCCGCCGTTGATCACTGATAAGCGATTTGACATCGCCCTCCAGGATCATTTGTCCGAGGTTCAGCACGCCGATGCGATCACACACGTCCTGCACCTGGGCAAGCAGATGGGAACTGAGCAATACCGTCTTGCCCATGCCTTTTAACCGCAAAATCAAATCACGGATGTCCTTGCTGCCGATCGGATCCACGCCTGCCGTCGGCTCATCCAACAGCAACAGTTTGGGATCATGAATGAGCGCTTGCGCCAACCCGATACGCTGCAACATGCCCTTCGAGTAACCCGAAAGCTGCCGGTCACGGGCCCGGGTCAAGCCCACCAGTTCCAATAACTCCTCGATGCGTTTCTTCAATGACGAGCCACCCATGCCGCACAACTTCCCGTAAAACAGCAGCGTCTCGGCACCGGTCAGGTACCGATAGAAGTACGGATTCTCAGGGAGAAAACCAACGTGCAATCGTGACTCGACCTTGTTACAGGGAACATCAAAAAGCCAGGCGCTGCCCTCGGTCGGCGAAATCAGGTCGAGGATCAACTTCAGCGTCGTGCTCTTGCCGGAGCCATTTGGCCCGAGCAGGCCGTACACTTCGCCCTCGTGCACGCGCAGGTTAAGTTTGTCCAGAGCCAGCAGTCGGCCCTTGCGCCAGCCCAGGTCGTACTTCTTCGTCAGTTGTTCTGTTCGAATCGCGTCCATCAGTTATCGTATGTCGAAGCCGCGGAATTCTTCCGCGGCCTATCTCCAATTCACGTCTGCATTTCGGATGTGGCTGCCGAGTTGGCTGGCGCGCACCGCTTCCAGGAATGCCTGGATTTCCTCCTCAACGCCTTCCGCAACCAACTCCACCCGCCCGTCATTCAGGTTGCGGACATATCCCCTCAGCTCCTATCCACAAGCGATTTCGCGGGCGGTATAGCGAAACC
>JBGOTY010000295.1:0-4748 GCA_041476745.1 Verrucomicrobiia bacterium
CGGGCCCACCGGCGCCGAGTGGCACGATGTTGGGATCGCGCATCGCCTTCATGACGCGGGCGACGAGATCGTCCACCGACACCCGCGAGGCGCCGGATGGCGGTTCGGTCATGGCCGGCTCGGGCGGTAGCGCGTGGAGGCGTGGGCGGACATAATAGCCCGATTGCGGACGCGCTTCAATCAGGCCGCGGTTTTCCAGCAGCATGTAGGCTTGCAGGACGGTGGAGACGCTGATGCCGTGCTGCCGGCTCAGGCGTCGCACCGAAGGGACGCGCTCGCCGGGCCGCAGCGTGCCGCGTTCGATCAACACGCCGACTTTGTCCGCGGTCTGTTCGTACAGACGCGGTGCGCTCGCGATGGCTGGCTTAATCATGGCGGCAGTGTATGGTGTTTTCGCCGACCAGAACAGATACAGTCCATTTCGTAACATACCAGTACAGTTGGCTGGATGCCAAGACTGTTCTGATCAAAATTCCAGCGCACTGAATCTGTGCTGGTCGGGTGTCAGCGGGTAGGGTTGCGGGCATGAACGCAATCCAGACGCTGGCCAACATCATGGCGGGAACCTACCGGCCGCAACCGGAACGGCGGCAGCACGAGGGGGCGGAGTTCGAATTGCACACGGGCGATCTGTGGAAGACGCGAAACAATTTTCGTGAACTGCGGATTCAATGCCTTGACGGGATCCTCTGGATCACGCAGACGGGCGATCCGAACGACATCGTGCTCACTCCCGGCGAGGAGTTCGTCGCCCGGCGGCGGGCGCTGGTGATCGTGCAATCGTTGACCGAGGCGCGCGTCCAGATTCAACGCGCATACAAGTCGGGTCAGCCTTTGGGTAGCAGGAATGTTTTGTAGGTGATGCCGGCCAGGGCACCGCCGAGCATGGGGCCAATCCAGTACACGTAGTGGGCATCCCAGAAGCTGACCGCGAGCGCGGGGCCGAACACGCGGGCGGGGTTGATCGCACCGCCGGTGAGCGGGCCGGCAAAAAGAATGTCGAGCGTGATGGTCAGGCCGATGGCGAGGCCGCCGATCTTCGGCGCGCGCGGGTCGATGGCCGTGCCGTACACGACGAAGACCAGGAAGAAGGTCGTGATGCCTTCGATGACGATGCCGGCGATCGAGCCGGTCGTGGGACCAAGTTGCGGCGTGCCGGCGATGACGACAGCTCTGCTGAACAATCCGAGGCAGACAAACGCCGCCAAGGTCGCGCCGGCGAGTTGGGAAACCCAGTAGCTGATGGCGCCCTTGAGGTCGATCTTGCCGCCCACGAGCGCACCGAGGGTGACGGCGGGGTTGAGATGGCCGCCGGAAATGTGACCTGTGGCGGAGACCATGACCGCGATGGTCAGGCCGTGCGCCAGGGCGACACCGAGCAAGCCGGGGTTGGCGTTGATGGCGCCGATGCCGATGAAGATGAGGGCGAAGGTGCCGATAGCTTCGGCGATGCACTTTGAGAGCTTGTTCATTTGTCAGCCTCCGGTAACTGTCCCGATGAGCGTCGGATTTGACGCGCAAGTAACAGCACAGGAGGGGATGCGTCAAGGTTATTGTCGAGCGCGGGGGCACTATGTTATATTTCGGCGTCCGGGAATGGCAACGCATGACGGTCCAGAATTGCATCATTAAAGTGCAGAAGCGCAATCGCGCGCTCGTGTCGTTCGACGAGGGGCGGATTTGCAGGGCGGTCTTGCGGGCGGCGGATTCGATTGGCGGTTTTCAGCAGGACCATCTGCCGGGCATCAACGACAAGATTTTCGAGGCCTACGATACGGACGAGAAAATTGCGGAGTTTATTGCGGACATCGTCGTGCTCTGTCTCAACTCCAATCCCCATCACCTCATCGCCAATTTTCCGCCGACGATTGAAGCGATCCAGGACGGGGTGCTGCACGCGCTGCGCAGCTACGGGTTCCAGAACACGGCGGACGCTTACGAATGCTATCGGTGGGGCCGGCATTGGTTTCGCGAAGGCGCGATCAACGAAGCGCAATTCGTCGGCAACGGTTTCCCGAGGAAGCGGATGGAAAAGACGCTGGAGTGGAACCGCCAGCGCGGGTGCGACACGGTCGCCGGGTTGAATGAAGTCGTGCGCGGCGGCAAGTTCAAGTCGTTGGTCGAGGAGTCGCTGGCTGTTTACGAGGCGTCGCTGGATGAGGCGGCGCGCAAGGTGATCGCGCGGCTGAACGCCAGCGACGACATCCGCATGATGTGGGTCAGCGGGCCGAGTTCGTCGGGCAAGACCACGACGACGGTGAAACTGACCGAGCGGCTGCAGAAGCACGGGCTGAAGTTCCTGATGTTGAACCTCGACGATTATTTCTGGGCGCTGATCGAGCATCCGTCCGACTGGATCAACGACCGCAATTTTGAAACACCCGAAGCGCTGGACATCCAGTTGCTCAATCGGCATCTGCGGGATTTGCTCGACGGCAAGACGATCGAGAAGCCGGTCTACAGCTTCAAGGAAGGGCGGCGCATTTCCTCCAAGCCGGTGAAATTGGAGAAGGGGCAGATCCTGCTGTTGGATTGCCTCCACGGTTTCTACCCGCCGATCACGGAGGGGATCGACCCCACGACGCAGTTCCGGGTGTACATCGAGACGATGAACGTCATGTACGAAGGCGACGGCAGCAGCAACCGCCTGACAAAATTCACCGACGTGCGGCTGATTCGTCGCATGTTACGGGATGTGCAACATCGGAACCACAGTCCGCTTTCCACGATGTTGCACTGGCACTATGTGCGCGCGGGGGAATTGTTCAGCATCGTCCCGCTGATGGGGCTGGCCGACCACGTCGTCAACGGCGGTCTGCCATTTGATTTGGCCGCGCTGAAGCCGTTTTTTGTCGGGCCCGGCGGATATCTGCCGCTGCCGGAAACTTTCGAGCCGTATGGCGGGTTTCTCGATGCTCGGATCCGCTACGACCGCGTGAAGCGTCTGCTCGAATCGGTCGAGGGACTCAGCCGTGAGCAGGTGGATTCCGTCGATGTGATTCCCGGAGACTCTGTCATCCGTGAGTTTGTTGGCAAGAGCACCGTCAAAATCCCCCACAACGAATGAGGCTTATGAAAACGATTATTCTGCTTTTGGGCGCCGGGCTTTTGGCGCGGTCCACGGCGTTCAGCGCCGAAATGCCGACAGTGGGCGACAAGGCGCCGGATTTTTCCGTCGCGGCCAGCAACGGGACGACGGTGCAGTTGAAGGATTACGTGGGCAAGGGACCGATCATCCTCTACTTCTACCCGAAAGATGACACGAAGGGGTGCACGGCGGAAGCGTGCGGCATCCGCGACACGATGGACGAATTCAAGGGACTGAACGCAACCGTCCTGGGTGTGAGCTTCGATTCGGTCGAGTCGCACAAGGCTTTCATCGCGAAGTACAAGCTACCGTTCGTGTTGCTGGCGGACACCGACAAGAAAGTGGCGAAGGCTTACGGAGTGGCCGATGACAGCAGCAAGGTCGCCGGCCGCGTCACATTCGTCATCAACAAGGCCGGCAAAATTGCTTTTGTGGACCCGAAAGTGAACCCCGCCACTCACGCCACAGAACTTCGCGCCGTACTGGCCAATTTAGCCCCGAATTTGCTCCAGCGGTAGGCCCGGTTTACGGATGCGTTTTGCTCCAGACGGCGTACTCTTCGAGGGCGCGTTTGGGGCTGTCCCGGTACCACGCGTAACCCCGTCGTCGCTCTTGCGAAATCTCTTCCAGGTTGTCGTGAATCGTCTTGTCCCGGTCCCCGAAGATCGGGCGGTCGGCGCCGATTTGGTAATAGCGGGCCCACAACGGCCCGCTGCCGGGAGCGGGTGCGAGGCGGCGTCCGTCATCGCCGGTCCGCTGAAAGGCCATGTCGGAGATCTTCGTTTTCTCGAACCACGCGGCGGCGGCATGGACGGCGGCGACGACCTGCGGGCCGGGGTCGGGCAGACGCATCAAGAACAACATGATCTCCGCGCTCTCGCTGGAAACCTGTGCCGGCATTTCGTAATTGCGACCGGACGCGGGTTGCAATGTGAGCGGGTCGTGTTGCTGGCACCAAACGGTGCGATGGCCGTTCACCATGATTTGGGTCGCCACGACGCAGTCGATTCCGCGCCGCACATTTTCGGCGGCCATGGCGCGCACCGAAACGGGCACAAAGGCGAACTCGTTGGTTCCCCTGGAAACGTCGCGCAACAAACCGAGAAGGTTGATCATTGCGTCGTCGTTGTAGGTGATCATGTCGTGATAACCGCCCTCGAGCGGCCACACCTGGGGCCAACCGCCGTTGGGATATTGCGCAGTCGCGATATAAACGATCCCGCGCAGGAACGCCTTGCGATACGACTCACTGCGGTCAGGCCCGACCGCGGTGATGACCTTCGCGAGATAGCGCAGTTCGGTCATGGTGGCATCGTTGTCGAATGTGCCGACATAGTTCCAGTTCGTGTTATGCGGCGTATCGAAGTCGGCCGCGCCCGGGGCCCGCGAACGGTTATCGGGCGCGAACGACTCGCCGGGCGCGCGCGGGTGAAGGGACAAGTCGAGGTTCTTGCTCCATCCTCCCGCCGGCGTCTGGAAGGAGACGACGATGTCGGCGATGTGCAAGGCATTGGTCCCACCGTACCAGGCAGCGGATTCATCGAGAGGCATCGATCTCACGGAGCGGCCCGACGGCGGAATCACCGGCTCCTTGAGCTTCTGCTGGCGCAGTTCCGCTTGCAGAAAAGCCTGGTCGACCTGCAACTGCCGGGCGGATCTC
>JBGOTY010000296.1:0-4696 GCA_041476745.1 Verrucomicrobiia bacterium
AGCAGCGCCGCGGTGAACGTCTGGCTGTTCAATTCCAGCATCGGCAAAAACACGCCCGTGGCCCGCGCGACGCCAAGATTGTACACCGAGTGGTCCATGAGCAGGTCGGTAAACAGGCCCGCGTTCACGTCCTGCCGCACGAATCCCTGCGTCACGCGGATTCCCGTGACCGATTCCGCGATGGTCGCCGTCACGCGGCTCCAGCTCTCCTGCACTTTGCGGTTCGCGTTGCTGAGCGTGCGGCGGAAACGATAATTCATCACTCCCAGTACCGGCGCCATGCCGAGCACGACGAGAAACAGCACCTTGTCGTACCACAACATCAGCAAGGCCGAAAAAAACATCTGCCCCGCCTGGACGGCCGTGATGAAAAACACGTCCTGCCAGCCGACCCGCATCGCTTCGGCATCGGACGTGTAGCGGCTGATAATGCGCCCGATCTTCGTCCGGTTGTAGAAACTCATCGGCATCCGCAGCAGGTGTTTGAAAATGTCGCGCCGCAAATCCTGGAGGACCGACTCACCCAACTCCAGCGCCAGCCGCTGCCGGAAGTGGAAGCAGAATTGCGTCACCGCCGCGAACGCCAGGAATCCCACCGCACCCCACATCACGCCGCGCGGGTCGTGGCGCGTGATCGGCCCGTTGATGACCGCGCCGATGGCCCAGGCCAACAGGGGCAGTTGCATCGCCCGTATCAGCACGAGCGCGAACAGCCAATTGCGTTTGCGGGCGTGCGCCTGCGTGTACCGGAACATCCGCCAGATCAACCCCATCTCCAGCGGACGCAGGTTTAGCTCATCCAGGTCTTCCTTCCGCACTTGTGTCAGGGCCGCTTTCATGAGGTGGCAAACTGCAATTCCGCCGTGCGGCGGTAGGGCCCGTCCGCGCGAACCAGTTCCTCGTGTGTGCCGACCTGCACGATCCGTCCGTCTTCCAGCACAATGATGCGGTCGGCGCGCCGCAACGAGCTGATCCGGTTGGCCACCATGAACGTGGTGCGTCCGCGCATGGCATTCTCAATTGCTTCCAGGATTTCCTTTTCCGTCTCGGGATCGACCGCCGCCGTCGGGTCGTCGAGCAACAGGATCGTGGGATCGAGCAACAGCGCGCGCGCGATCGCAAGCCGCTGTCGCTGGCCGCCCGACAAATCCTTGCCGCCCTCGCCGAGCAACGTGTCGTAGCCTTTGGGCAGGTTCACGATAAACTCATGCGCGGCGGCGATCTTCGCCGCCCGCTCGATCTCTTCCCGCGTCGCATCCGGATGCCCGAAGGCGATGTTGGCCGCGACGGTGTTGCTGAAGAGAAAACTCTCCTGGAACACCAGCCCCACGTTGCGGCGGAGATCGTCGAGGTCGAGCTTCCGCACATCGGTGCCGTCAACGAGCACGCGTCCGCGCTGGGGGTCGTAGAAGCGCGTGATCAAGCTTAACAAGGTTGTCTTGCCCGACCCGGTCGCGCCGAGAATAGCGATGCTCTCGCCGGGACGCACCTCGAAGGTGATGTCCTGCAACTCGGGATCATCACCGGCGTTGTACCCGAAGCTGACGTTCTCAAATCGCACGGCGCCTGTGGCGCGGGGAAGCCGGGTCGCGTCGGGCGGATTGACAATCTCAATGGGCGCGTCGAGCACTTCGAACACGCGCCGCGCCCCCGTGAGACTCTGCTGGATGGTGTTGGCGATTTGCGCGATGTTCGCGATCTGCGCCGCGAACTGCTGCAAGAGTCCCGCGAACACGACCATACCCGTGCCCAGCGGCAATTCGCCCACGAGGACCAGATGCCCGCCGTACGTCAGCAACACAAACAGGCTCACCTGCGTCAGCATTCCGATCGACGGCACAAACAGGCTCACGCGCCAGAAGATGGTCTGCTGTTGCAAGCGCACGGCTTCGTTGCTGGCTTCAAAGATGGCGAACTGCTCCCGTTCGCGAGCGAAGCCCTTGATCGTCTGAATTCCCTGCGCGGTTTCGGCAACGTGAAGAATCATCCGATCCACCAACTCGCGGTTGCGGGCATATTCGGGCTGCACGACGCGCGAGAACACGGCGGCGATCACCCAGAGCAGCGGGATCACCGCCAGGCACGCCAGCGTGAGCTTCGCATGGATGGTCAGCATGTACGACAGGAACACGACCAGCGACAACACGATGATGATGCTTTGGATCAATACATTGTTCACGAAGTTCGCGACCGCGCGCGAGTCGCCCGTGACGCGGTTGATGATCGAGCCGGTCTCGTTGGCATCGTAGAAGCGAAAGCTGAGCCGTTGGAGTTTCTCATAGACGCGCGCCCGCATCTCGACCACGATGTATCGCTCCACCAGCACGGCCACCGTGATGCTGTAAACATAGTTCAGCACGGCCCGCAGGATCGCGAACGCGAACATGATGGCCGCAATGACCATGAGCACTTTCATGGGCGACCAGGATACCGGCGGCGCCAGCCCGAACGGCCAGTGCGGCGGCTTCGCCGTCGATTGGATTTGCCACCGCACGAAATCAATCCCCAGACCCGTCAGCCCCAGCCCCGACAAACCCATCGCGAGCAGAATCAACTGGTAGAGGAACACCTTGATGCAGCCCGCCCGATAGCGCCAACTCAAAGCCAGAAGACGGCGGATCACCGTCCAATCGGATTGCGTATTCGCTTGCATGGTCGCGGAAGCTGGCATCCCGAAAAGCAAACCACGTTGCGACGGCGCGAACAAGAGAGAACTCGCCGACAGGCGTTTTGCCGCGTTCATCAACGCGCTTGGTTTGGCCGGGCGGGTCGCTATAATCGATTCACTATGCCCTCACAGAATCCGCTTTTTTCGTCGCCCAAACCGGTCATTGGCATGATTCACCTCGAAGCGCTGCCCGGCACGCCCGCCAGCCGGCGAAGCGTGCGCGAGATCGAGGCGCAAGCGTTACGCGAGGCCCGAATTTACCGCGAGGAAGGCGTGCATGGCGTCATGCTCGAGAATATGCACGATGCGCCGTACCTGCGGGGCGAGGTCGGCCCGGAAATCGTTGCGGTGATGGCCATCGTCGCGTCGGCGGTAAAGGAAGCGGCCAAATTGCCCTGCGGTGTCCAGGTCCTGGCCGGCGCGAACACCGAAGCGATGGCGGTCGCGCACGCCGCGGGGTTGGATTTCACCCGCGTTGAAGGATTCGCCTTCGCCCACGTTGCGGACGAAGGCCTCATCCAGGCGTCGGCGGCACCCCTCCTCCGCTACCGCAAGCAGATCGGCGCCGACCGCGTGCAGGTCTGGGCCGATGTGAAGAAGAAGCACAGCTCGCACGCGATCACGGCTGATATCGGCATCGGCGAGACGGCGGAAGCGGTCGAATTCATGCGCGGCGACGCGGTGATCATCACCGGAACGGTCACGGGCGACCCGCCCAAACTCGTGGACATCCGCGCGGCCAGGGAGCATTGCCGCCTGCCAATCTATCTTGGCTCCGGCGTGACCGCGCAGAACCTGGCGAAGTACTACACGCTCGCGGATGGGTTCATCGTCGGGTCCCACTTCAAAGCGGATGGCTTGTGGTCGAACGCGGTGGATGTGAAGCGTATTGCCCGTTTCATGAAAACGCACGCGCAGCTCGGAAAGTAGCGATTACTGCTGATCGGCGGGTGGATTCATTGACTTGCCGCGTTCGCCCGGTTGCCGATACCGCTGCATGGCCCGGTGCGCGCTGGCGCTCATGACGATGCAGAACAGAAGTATCGGAAGGCTGACGTAAGCCATGAACCGTGAGAACCCGATGTACTCGTAGTGCGGATCGGGATGAAACCAGCCGTCGCGGATACACCAGATCTCCCAAGCCAGCAACAAAAGGGTACCAGTCCCGTATTTGCTCCTGACCTCCTCCGCAGTCAAACGACGGCGTCGCTGTTGCGGCGGCTGTTGTTCTTGCATGGCGGCGGCCTTTATCTGAGTAGAATCTCAGCGCTACCGTCGCGGGCGCACTTGCTCGTCCCTCGTCGTAGTCTTCGACCTCGCGCCGCTAGTACATCGCGGTACGGACAAGGTCAACGATGGATTTTGACCGGGCCTTGCCTCGCGGAACCGCACGCGGCTCCAACTCGGCGAGTTTGCGGACGGGTAATTGCATCAGCTCGTACTCTGCTTGCAGCCAATCATCGACATCATGTCCACTGGTGCGTCCCCGTTCGAGATAAAGCTGGTAGGCGCGAGCGGCAATTTGTTCGGGTGTCAAGTTTTGTTGCGTCATCTTGCCTGCTGTCCTCCTCTCTTCTTGCTGTACGTTGCAGCCAGCCATCCTTCGGCCTGCGGCACGTCAGACCTCCTTGTCATGTCAGACACGCCAATTTCCATAATCGCTCATTTTTTTCCAATTGCAAGACTTTCGTGCAGCGCATGGTTTGACCCGCCCCGCCCGATTTGTTAGTACAGTACCCGGGATGCAACCATTGCTGCCATGGCTTCGGTCGATCGGTAACAAGCTCCGGAAACTGATCTGGCCACAACTGGCCAAACGCTCTCCCGGCGAGAACGCGTTTCTACTGCTTCTGCCGTTGGTCGGTCTGGCCGTTGGGTTCACCTCCGTGGTGACCGCGCATATCATCTCTTTTCTCCAGAATCAGTTCTGGGGCAACGGTCAAAACCTGCTTTCCGCCGCGACCAACAATCCCTGGCCGCTCCATATCATCATCCCCCTTGTCGGCGGGCTACTGGTGGGCTTGATCG
>JBGOTY010000297.1:0-4693 GCA_041476745.1 Verrucomicrobiia bacterium
AGATTTACGTGGCGCATCTGCTCACGAGCGAAGAGAAGACCCGCCGGGATCAACACCGCTACCACGTGGACACGGAGCGTGGCGACCAGATCGTCTATCACCACCTGAACCGGCCCGAGTTCAATGTCCTCGGTCGGGACTTCCGTTTCAAGATGAGCCCGAAGAAGTGGCAGCTGAACCTGCTCAAGCATCTGCGCTGGCTGCGGCGCGTTATGCCGGCCTGGCACCGTCGCGAGCGTGAGTTCCGTGACTGGTATGTCAGCCTCGTCGAGAACTTCCACTACGAAGATCGCGCCGGCTACGACCGCTGCGTGAAGGCCCTGCGTTGTGTCGAGGAAGTCCGCGGCTATCGCGAAGTCCGTTATCCGAAGATGGAAGAAGCGCGGAGGAAGGCTGAAGGATTATTCTCCCAGCCAAGAAAGACGGCGTCAATGACGGTTCCCGTCAAGCACACCGTGTAGTTTTTCTCGCTGCGACATGAGCGAGCCCATCGTTGTTTGCAATCTTTCCAATCGGGATTTTCTCGAATCGCATGCGCAGTCAGGACGGGTGGGGCTGGTGGGCGGGACGACGCTGATTGAGAAGGTGATTCGGAAGGCGGAGCGTCATATCGACGAGAACGAGCGCCGGAGTTTGTGGTCACACGCGATGCTGTTCGAGGGGAAACGGGCGGACGGGCATCATTGGGTGATCGAGTCGGACCTGCAGATTCATCGAAAACACATCCAGCTTGGCGTGCAGGAAAACCGCATTTCCAAGTACTACGATGAGGAGGCCTTTCCCAATCTGGCGGTGTTGGACTTCGGGTTGAACGACAGCCAGAGTCAGGCAGTGCTGAGTGAGGGATTGAGGATGGTCGCACTCCACGCGGTATATTCGCTGCGCGAACTGCTCGGGACAGCGTTCGCGCTCCGGCATCCCCGCTTCCGCTCGCGCCGTAACCTGCTGGCCCGGAGGAAATCGATGTACTGCTCGGGCTTTGTGCAGTACGTGTTCACCCGGGCGGGCATCGATCTGGCCCCCGGCATCCATGCCTCACACGGAACCCCCGAAGATATCTCGCGGACGCCGGTGCCGCACGCAACTTACGTATTGCAGCGATAACCTGCAAACCACCAGCGCTATTTCTTCGCTCGTGTACGAGCGGAACCTTCGACGCACGGCGCGGCGAGAGCTGTCCAGCCTGTCTGGTGATTGGCGCCGAGGCCGCGGCCATTGTCGCCGTGGAAATACTCGTAGAACAACACCAGGTATTTCCAGTACGGGTCGGCGGCGTAGCGTTGCTCGTTGCCGTGGCAGGGGCGGTGACCACTGGCGTCGGGCAGGAAGAGGCGTGCCAGGCGTACGCGCAGATCATCGGCCACTTGCTGGAGATTCATCACGCGACCCGAGCCGGTCGGGCACTCCACTTTCAGCGTGTTGCCGTAGAAGTGATGGTACCGCTCCAGGGCCTCGATGAGCAGATAGTTGATCGGGAACCAGATGGGCCCGCGCCAGTTGGAGTTGCCGCCGAAAAGGCTCGTATTCGATTCGCCGGGCACATAGTCGACGCGATACTCCTCGCCGTTGACGTGAAACACGTACGGATTGTGCTCGTGATATTTGGATACCGAACGAATCCCGTACGGCGAGAGAAACTCACTTTCATCGAGCATGTAACGTAAGACGCGCTCCAGTCGTTCGCGCGATGGGATTGCCAGTAGTCGATGCCCGTGGACATCTTCCTGACCATCGGAGTCCATATAGGAGATGTGCTTCGCCAGGTCCTTGCGATTGTCCAAAAACCACTGCAAGCGCTTCGCGAAGCCGGGCAATTTCTTGACCACCTCGTCCTCGATCACCTCGACCGCGATGAGTGGCAGCAGCCCCACCAAGGAACGCACCTTCAACCGGGTCGTGTGGCCGTCCAAATACAATTGGTCGTAATAGAACCCGTCTTCCTCGTCCCACAACCCTGTGCCGCCGTGTGTGTTGATTGCGTCGGCGATCGCGACAAAGTGCTCAAAGAATTTCGAAGCCATATCCTCGGTCGCGGAATTGTCCTGCGCGAGCTCCAGCGCGATGGAAAGCATGGTGTTGCAAAAGAACGCCATCCACGCGGTGCCGTCGGCCTGTTCAAGATGTCCGCCGGTAGGAAGTGGTTTCGAGCGGTCGAAGACGCCGATGTTATCCAGGCCGAGAAAGCCGCCGCCGAAGATGTTCTTGCCTTCCGCGTCCTTGCGGTTGACCCACCACGTGAAGTTGATCACGAGCTTCTGGAAGGTGCGCGACAGGAAGACGCGATCCCGCTCACCGCGGCCGCCCGTCATCTTGTACGTCCGCCAGCACGACCAAGCGTGCACGGGCGGGTTCACATCGCCAAACGCAAACTCATAGGCGGGAATCTGGCCATTCGGGTGCATGTACCACTCGCGCAGCAGCAGTACGAGCTGGTCCTTGGCAAACTGCGGGTCCAGTTTGGTGAAGGGGAGCATGTGGAACGCGAGGTCCCATGCCGCGAACCACGGGTACTCCCACGTGTCGGGCATCGAAAGAACGTCGCGGCTGTAGAGATGCAGCCAATCCGCGTTGCGGCCAAGTTGGCGGCTTTCCGGTGGAGGCAGCTGTTGCGGATCGCCATCAAGCCAGTCGCGCACGATGTAGTGATAGAATTGTTTGCTCCAGAGCAGACCTGCGTACGCCTGGCGCACAACATTGGTTTCGGCGCTGGAAAGCCTGGCGGGGATGTGCGCGGCATAGAACTCATCTGCTTCGCGCCGGCGAGCCGCGAAAATATCGTCGAATTCTTGGCCCAGATTTTTTTTAAGAGAGAGTTTTTGGCTGGACAGACGGAGGCGCAGGACGACTTCCTTGCCGGCGGGGATCTCCAGCTTGTAGTACGCGGCCACCTTGGTGCCGACACGCTTTGGGTTCACAGCGTCGGTCTTGCCGTGGATGACGTACTCGTGGAAGGCGTCCTTGACGTACGGGGTGTAGTTATCCGTGCCGTAGAGTTCCTTCGTGTTCGTTTCATTGTCCGTAAAAAGAAACTGCGGGGCCTTGTTATCCGGCCCCGGTCCCGCAACCAGCCAGTGCTTTCCAAAATTGACATGCTCGCCCTGAAGCGTGGAATCGCCAACCACCGAAATGCGCGGCTTGATCCAACAACCTTCGTGTTTGCAACCCCAGATCCAGGTGTTGCGATACCAAAGCGTGGGCAGCAGATGTAGCGCCGCGGCCTCCGGGCCGCGATTGGCCACGGTAATCCGGATCAGAACGTCGTCCGGACCGGCTTTCGCATACTCCGCGAAGACGTCGAAGTAGCGATTGTCGTTAAAAACGCCGGTGTCGAGTAGCTCAAACTCGGGATCATTCTTGCCGCGGCGTCGGTTCTCCTCCACCAGCCATGCATAGGGGAACTCGGCTTGCGGATACTTGTAGAGCGCCTTCATGTAGGAGTGGGTCGGCGTGGAGTCGAGATGGAAGTAACATTCCTTCACATCCTCGCCGTGATTGCCTTCGGGACCGGTCAGGCCGAACAAGCGCTCCTTCAGGATCGGGTCTTTCCCATTCCACAACGCGAGTCCGAGACAAAGGCGACATTCGCGGTCGGTAATGCCCAGCAAACCATCCTCACCCCACCGGTAGGCCCGGCGGCGGGCCTGATCGTGTGGGAGATAATTCCAGCAATCGCCGAACTCGGAATAATCCTCTCGCACCGTGCCCCACTGCCGTTCGGAGAGATACGGTCCCCAGCGTTTCCAATTCTTCTCGCGCCGATTGTCCTCGCCGAGTCTGATCTCTTCCTGGGTCATCGTTTCCTCTTTTCCACCTCAACCGATGGAAATGACGTTCTTGATTCCACCCACCTTGCCCAACAACAGGTCCCGGTAACGCTCCATCGGGTAGCGCTCGGTAATTAGCGCGCGCACGGCCTGCGGCCATTGCTTCATGAAGACTTCCAGGTCGGCAATCGCGGACTCAAACGCCTCGCGGTTGGCGTTGACCGTGCCAAACATGACCTGGTTCTTGAGAACGAGGTTGCGCATGATCAGATCGGCGTCCAGCTCGATCGGCCCTTTGCGCCCGGGGACGCCGGTGAACAGAAACACGCCGTTCGTCCCGAGCAATTCCATCAACTGAAACGACACGCCCGAAGCGCCCGTCGCTTCGTACACCATGTCGATGTTGCCGACCAGTGCCGCGAGTTGCTCCAGCGAGGTGTCTTTGCCGGACACGTACGTCGCTCCGATCGACTCCACTACAGCCGATTTTGGGCTGGGCTTGGGCTCTTGCGAATACACGTATGTCTGGAAGCCCTGGCTTACCAGTACCATTGCTCCCAGCAGGCCCACCGGCCCGGCGCCCAGCACCACCGCGCGATGACAGGAAGCCGGCGCTTTCCCTGGTTCCAGAGGACAGGCCCACGGCAGACGTTGTTGCACCTGCCACAATTGCGTCAGCCCCTTCTCCGCGATGGTCAACGGCTCGACCAGGATCGCCACGTCGCGCAGTTCGCGGGGCACGACGTTCAGGTACTTCTCCTCGTCCACGACGAACTCGGTCATAAACCCGTGTTGCTCTTTGATGCCGCGTTCCGTGAAATCGCCCGTGTAACAGAAATCCTGTCGATCCGAGCGGCAGGCCACACACTCCGAATGTGAACAGGGACGCCGCACCATCATGACGATGAGATCGCCACGTTTGACCCGCG
>JBGOTY010000298.1:0-4692 GCA_041476745.1 Verrucomicrobiia bacterium
GGGGAAAATTCGCCCGGCCGAGCGGACGAATTGAAACCGTCATCGGCCGTAGTGAACGCGATCGCAAGAAGATGTCCGCGAACCCGTCGCGCGGACGGCCCGCAGTGACGGACTATCAGGTGCTAAGGCAGTTTGCCGACTTTGCGTTGGTGGAGGTGCACATTCACACCGGCCGCACCCACCAGATTCGCGTCCACATGGCGCACATCGGCCATCCCGTTGTCGGCGACGCGACGTATGGGCGCGCGCGTTCGACGAACATTTCGGTTGCCCGCCCGTTGCTGCACGCCTATAAACTCGGCTTCACGCACCCGCGCTCGCAGGAGCTTGTGGAGTTCACCGCGCCGGTGCCGGACGACATGGTGAAAATGTGCGAGAGCTGAACGAAATCATCGACGGAACCATCAAGGTGCTGGAAGACATGAAGCGCTCTGGCGTGACGCATGTCGAAGTGTCGAACAAGACGATTGAGGAGTTGGGTAAGCCGGTTACGTTGGTTCCGAGAACGATCGGGACAGCAGTCGCCGCAGCAGGTGATTCCGCGGCCGAACTCGCCGCGGTTGAGGCGCGGGCGAAGGTCTGCGTGAAGTGCGGCGAGTTGTCACGTTGCCGGCACAGCGTCGTTTTCGGCGTGGGCAGTCCGCGCGCGGAAATCATGTTTGTCGGTGAAGCCCCGGGACATGACGAAGACATGCAAGGGATACCGTTCGTGGGGCGCGCGGGCGATTTGCTCACCAAGATCATCGCGGCGATGGGCTGCCAGCGCGAAGAAGTTTACATTGCCAACGTGCTGAAATGTCGTCCACCCCAGAACCGTACGCCGTTGCCCGACGAAGTGGCGAATTGCCTGCCGTACCTGCTGTCGCAAATCGAACTCATCCAGCCGAAAGTGATTGTGGCCCTCGGCGCCACCGCCGTGCGCGCCTTGTTGGACGTGCAACTCGGCATCACCAAAATGCGCGGCCACTGGTACACCTTCCGCGGCATCCCCATCATGCCCACATTCCATCCCGCGTACCTGCTGAGAAACCCGCCCGCTAAGAAGGAAGTGTGGGAGGACATGAAGGTGGTGTTGGAAAAGCTCGGGCGCGAGGTGCCGAAGAGTCGGTAATAGTGCTGTAGGGGTAACTTAGTTCCCTCCAGTTTTTTCGTTGTCTCGACAACCCCCGAACATGTTTCTGTGGATTTTTGATCTGGGAGTGGATACCTTAACCCATCGTGCAGCGCGTGCTAATCACCGGCGGGGCTGGTTTTATTGGATCGCATCTGGCGGAGTCTTTGGTGACGGAGGGCAAGGAGGTCTTCGTCATCGATGACTTGAGCACGGGGTCGCTCGCGAATATCGCCCATCTGCGGGACAATCCGAATTTTCACTTCACGAAAGGCTCCATTCTCAATAGCGCCGACCTCGAGCCGCTGGTGGACCAAGTGGATTTTATTTATCACTTCGCGGCGGCGGTAGGCGTGGAACTGGTCGTGCGCAGCCCGGTGTTCACCATTGAGAACAACATTCGCGGCACAGAGAACGTCCTGGCAGCCGCCGCGAAACGCGAAACCGGGCTGCTACTGACTTCCACATCAGAGGTTTACGGAAAGAGTGAGCGAGAAAGTTTTCGGGAAGACGACGACCTCTTGATCGGTCCGCCGACATTTGGGCGGTGGAGTTACGCTTGCTCGAAATTACTGGACGAATTTCTGGCACTTGCGTACTGGCATGAGAAGAAGATGCCGGTGTTTGTTGTGAGGCTCTTCAACACAGTGGGGCAACGGCAGACGGGTCGGTATGGGATGGTGGTGCCGCGATTTGTGCAGGCCGCACTGGGGGATGAGCCGATCGCAATTCACGGGGACGGGAAGCAAACACGCTGTTTTTGCCATGTGACCGACGTGGTGCGGGCGTTGGTGGCGCTGCCGAAACAGCCCCGGGCTGTGGGCCAAGTCTACAATATCGGCAGTACGGAGGAGGTTTCGATCCTTGCGTTGGCCCGGCGGGTCAAAGAACTGACTGAAAGTCGGTCTGAATTGCGCCTAATACCCTACGATCAAGCATATGCCAAGGGTTTTGAGGACATGCGGCGGCGGGTGCCGAGCATCGACAAGATTTACCAGTTGATGGGCTGGCGACCAACGAAGTCGCTGGACGAAATCCTGCGGCTGACAATCGAATTTCAGCGCGCGGAAGACGTCCAGGCCGATCGCCGCGGACGTAACTGAATCGTTGCATTTCACAGGGCTGTATGCTATGAACTGACCCCAGTCAGTGGTATAAGGTATGCTTTCCGATGATCATGAGGCCAGAGAGTTATGCCGTGAGTGACAGGCGCGAGATGAGCGGCGACTCAAAAGATATGGTCATGAACTCGGCGCTGTACCGGGAGTTTTTGGCCGAGCGCGAAGAGATCTTGCGCCACAAGTGGATCGAGAGCGAGAAAGCGGGGTACGACATCGGTTTTGAGCGCGCCCTGCTGGACTGGATCGTGAAACACCGGTCCAACTGGCGCAGGTCGCGGAAGGACTCGCGCTCGTAGTTCAGCGAAGTCGTACAGGGCACCTTTAAGTTGGTCCGAGAGGCCAGCAAGGAGCGATGATGAAAGATACAGGCATTTTAACGAGACCGTTTGCCCGACTGGGGCAGACGGTTTTTTTTGCGTCATGAGCACGGCGGTGCTCATGGACGGGGCGGCGTTGGAGCGGGCGCTGACACGCATGGCCCACGAGATTGTCGAGCACAACCCTGAGGCCGACGCGCTGGTGTTCATTGGCATTCGCACCCATGGCGCGCCCCTGGCGCAACGGCTGGCCGCCAAGGTCGGGGCAATCCTCAAGCGCGAGTTTCCGGTCGGCGAACTGGATATCTCCATGCACCGTGATGATCTCGCGTTGCGCAATGCGCCGCCGAAAGTGGGTCCCTCCAACATTACTTTCGATGTCACCAACCGGGCGGTTGTGCTGGTGGACGACGTGCTGTTTACGGGCCGCACGATCCGCGCGGCGATGGACGAGATCAGCGATTTCGGCAGGCCGCAGCGGATTCAATTGGCCACTCTGATTGATCGCGGTCACCGCGAGTTGCCGATTCGGCCCGATTACGTGGGCAAGAATGTACCAACCTCGGCTGGTGAACGCGTACGCGTGCGGCTGGTGGAGGTCGACGCCAAAGACGAGGTGGTGATCGAGCGATGACGACCACCGCGTGGAATCACAAAGACCTGCTCGGCATCCAGGACCTGACGGTGGATGAGATCAATTGCCTGCTCGACACAGCGGCGGCGTTCAAGCAGGTCGGCGAGCGCGCGGTGAAGAAGGTGCCATCCCTGCGCGGCAAGACGATGGTGAATCTCTTCATCGAACCGTCGACGCGGACGCGCACCAGTTTCGAGTTGGCGGCGAAACGCCTGTCGGCCGACGTGATCAACATTACGACATCCGCATCCAGCATCGTCAAGGGCGAGACGCTGAAGGACACCGCGCTGAATCTGCAGGCGTTGAACACCGACATCATCGTCATCCGTCACTCGGCGGCGGGAGCGCCGCATTTTCTGGCGCGACTGCTGAAGGCCAGCGTGATCAACGCGGGTGACGGCGCGCACGAGCATCCGACGCAGGCATTGCTCGATGCGTTCACGATTCGCGAGAAGAAGGGACGCATCGCGGGACTCGACGTGACCATTCTTGGCGATATTCTCTATTCGCGCGTCGCCCGCTCGAACATTTGGCTGCTCACCAAACTCGGCGCGCGCGTCACTCTGGCGGGACCGTCGACACTCGTGCCGCGCGTGTTCGAGGAATTCGGTTGCCGCGTGACCCATGACATTGACGAGGCGATTCGCGATGCGGACGTGATCAATCTGCTGCGCATTCAACACGAGCGCCAACGGATGACGATGTTCCCGGGCATCGGAGAATACGCAGCGATGTTTGGCCTGAATAAGGAGCGTTTCGCCCGCACGAAGCCCGAGGCCATGATCATGCACCCCGGCCCGATCAATCGCGGTGTCGAAATCGACAGCGAGATTGCCGATTGTGGGCGCTCGGTGATTTTGGAGCAAGTCACGAACGGTCTCGCCGTGCGCATGGCCGTGTTGTTTCTCTGCGCAGGCGGGAAACTCTCCACGGAGGTCGCGGAGTGAACTCCCTGGTGATCAAGAGCGGCCGCGTGATCGACCCCGCAAATAACGTGGACGAAGTCCGCGACGTGTTCGTGGTGGATGGCAAGATTGCCGATGCCGCGGCGAAGGACGCGGAAGTGGTCGAAGCGGCGGGCAAGATCGTCACGCCCGGCTTGATCGATATGCATGTGCATTTGCGCGAGCCGGGGCGGAGCGACAAGGAGACGTTTGCGACGGGGACGCTTTGTGCCGCGCGCGGCGGATTCACTTCGGTGGTCTGCATGCCCAATACGACGCCGGCGGCGGACAACACGGGCACGATTGCCTTCATCAAGCAACGCGCCGCGGAAGCCGCCTGCGTGAATGTGTTTCCGACGGGGGCGATCACGAAGGAATTGAAGGGCGAAGAGTTGGCCCCGATCGGGTCGCTGAAGAAGGCCGGCGTGGTGGCCATCACCGACGACGGCCATTGCGTGCAGAACAACGAGCTGATGCGGCGCGCCGTCGAGTACGCGAAGATGTTTCACCTTCCCGTGCTCGATCACTGCCAGGACTACAACCTGGTCGCGGACGGCGTGATGAA
>JBGOTY010000299.1:0-4667 GCA_041476745.1 Verrucomicrobiia bacterium
GCTGCCAAAGGAGTAAAGATTCGTCTCCGTCTGTCTGCTGGCATTGAACCCCCGGACAGCCAAGACCACGAGGATGCCCGCAACGGCAAACCGGAATGTTTTTCCCGTCGTCAGCTTGTTCATACCCGGCACAACTTCAGGCATCGCCTCACCCGCTCTTTAGCAGAAAAATACTGGCATTCCAGCAACGCCAGATCGAGCCATTCCGCCTGCACTCTCCCCGACAACTCTAACTTTCGCAAACTTGCACGAAACTCGGTTGGTTATTCTGGGAAAGAGGACGAGCCGTAACACAACCCGCAAAACCGAGATAATTGGGCTACTGAAACGGCTTGCCAAAATCAAGGGCGCAGAGGGCTTCTACTGCACCAGGACGCGCGGGCCATAAACCGTGGTCGTTCCACCGCTACCGCCCCCATTGGCAATAGCAACATCAATCGGCACAACCTGAAAGGTGACGGACCAGGTGCCAGGGCCGGTTACGAAAAGAATCTTGACGCCAACAAACCCAACTATTGTCGCGGGGCCACTCACTCCATTCTGCCAGGTACCGATAACCGGCATGATGGCGTATGGAATGCCCGTATTCAGGCGGTCTTGAAATCCGGTCGGCGTGCATTCCCCACAATTACCATTATGTCCGGTGATCGTACCAACTTGGTCCCCGATCGAAAGTGAGCAACCACAACCACTTGTCATGTTGGCCGCCCAATCGCCACCAAGATCAAGCTGCCCAAAATTGCCTGACCCCCCTCCGCTAGTCCCCGCTGTAATGGTATTGGTGCTCCAGATCGGTAGATCCAGCTTGGACAAATCAAGTCCCTCTGGGATTGTGCCGTTGAGCGTGGTTGTCTTATTCCCATTTACGGCCACGGAATGGACCGCGGTAACCTTTTGCTTCAAGCCCACCACCGGCCCAAAGAACAGACCGACCGTTCGCTTGGCTGGCACGCGCACGGCGTTATAGGGCTTGGTACCGGCTGTAAAAGCAAGCCCGTTCCACTCTCCCAACTCGATGGTGCCAAAGTTGCTCGCCAAAATTTCACTGGTCGAAACCCCGTTGGCGGCCGCAAGGTTCACCGCTTCTTGAATGATCTCGATGTCGGGCGCCGGCGGATTAGTGATTAAGTTAGCCGCTGCCAGAGCGGCCGCGTCTGTTGCGCTCTGGATATCGCGCTGTTGCTGGTAAACATGCGAGATATCGACGGAAAGGGCGGCGAACCCCAAGAGAGCGGCCATGCCGACCGCGACCAGGACGAGCGCGCTTCCGCGCTCTGTTTGGTGCCGCTGGATGCGACAATGATTAGTGAACATACGATATGCCTCCTGTTGTCTACCGGATGACTGTTACGGCTGTGATCGTCCGTTTGCCATCGACCTGGCCGGGTACAATGTATGGGATAATAAGTTTCACCGGGTACGTGAGCGTGATCACCTGAGCGTTCCCCCCGCTGGGCAAATTCGTGATTGACGGAGTGAAGGTAAGCGAAGCGGGATCTAGCAACGGAGGAACTATCGCCTGCGCAAGATCCCGAGCAAGCTGGTGATTATTGTTGCTGTTGACCATGTCCTGCCGGGCCGCAGCCGCAGACGCGTTACGGAGCGTGATGTAGTCTGCAAAGAGGAATCCGTACTGACAGATCCCAAAAAGCACGATCAGCAAGATTGGTATGACGAGTGCGAACTCAACGAGTTGCGAACCGGATCGTTGCCTGCCGCCTTGTTTGCTTCCATCCATAACAATCCACCCATTATCTGCCGGAGTCATTATGACAGCAGTTTCGCCGGCGTCCAGCCAAAAAGCAAGAAAATATTGGGCTGGAAAGGTGTAGTGGATGGAGAGGCGCTGGCCTGCTGCACCACCGCCGGGACAAGGGAAGCAGCGGCCACGCAGAAATATGGCCCTCCATTGGCTCTCCGAAAAGTTAGATGGGTTCGTTTCCTAAAGTGGTTACCGGCTGGACGGTTACTCGTGTTCGGTAAACTGAACACACCGCGTGTCCAATTGTACTGGACACCTGTGTCCAGATGTAAAGCTTCGTGAACACTCCGTCGTCCCCTCGTAACGAGAATTGGCCTTCCGGTAAAATTCTTCGACCGCTCCGCCAGCGTGCAACCTCCACACTGACTGCTGGTTACATCTGTCACCATGCGGTAACCTCCAAAGCTTTGTTTTTGTTGGCATAGCGGGCGCTAAGATAAGCCGCTGTTGCGTGGAGAGGTGTGTCGTTGCGTTGCGGGTTGGAGACAGGTTCCGTCTGGCCTGTGGTCGTCCATCAAACCCAAAATGTGAGCAGAAGCAGGGTGTTCACTATGACTGAGAATCAGATTGTCCGCCAATTGCGTGAGATTGCAGTGAAACTGACTGCCGATCCCGACCTTCAGAAGGACGTGATGCAGGAGATGTTCGTGCATCTTGTCCAAATCCAAACGGCCGAAGCCGGCCAGACGTTGAGCTGGTACCTGAAGAGCTGTGAATTTCACGCGCGTAACTCCCTTAAGCTCGGCCGCAACAATGCGCCTCACAAGGTAGTTCCCGCGGCCGACAACGGCGAACCGCACGGCAACGGCGCTCCTCACTCCCCAATGACCGTTGCGATCGAAATCCAGGGCGAACTGATCACCAGCGATATCGCCAACCGCATCGTTCCCCGCCTCTCGGACATGCAGCAGCAGATCCTCTTCCTGCTGATGAAAGGCTGCGGCGTCCGCGAAACGGGCCGCGAAGTCGGCATCACCCACCCCGCAGTCATCAAGCACCGCAAGAAAATCGCCCGCATCGCCCGCGAACTTCTCCAGGAATCCGCAGAGGCGGCCGTCGCACAACGCGACGGCGCCAACGGAAACGGCAACGGGGAAGGGCACACCGCTTAGGTCACATGAGGGTTTGGGGACATACAGGGAAGTTTGTAAAATGGCTGGTCACTGCGGCGATTCTGCTGCATGGCGCCAGTATCGTCCGCGGTGGATCAGTCAACTGGAACGTGACGGGTAGCGGGACCAGCAGTGACAGTCTCACCAACACGGCCAATTGGAGCGGCGGTTTCCCGGCCAACGGTTCCAACGTGTTCATGGTTTGGACGCGTGGCGCTGGCGGCGGGGCGACCAAGACGGTCACAAACTCTGCGAACCAGTTTTTCATCGCCGACAGTCTGACGATCACAAACCAGTCCAGCAAAGACACCGTTTTTATCACGTTCAACGGGCAGACGTTTCTGACGAACGGCGTCGGCTCATTGTTGTTCGCCGGTTCAACAGCGCTTCCCATCACGCTGATCTTCTCCAACAACTTCACCTTCAACAGCACCACGTTCGCGGGCGGCTCCGCGAACGGCGCTACGCTCAGCTTTGCGGCAGGGACCATGAGCGGAAGTAATCTCACCTTCACCGGAAACGCCTCGGGTGTGAACCGGTTCATTATCACGGCACCCACCGTCAATCTTTCCAGCAACCTGACGATGTCCGCAGGCGATGCCAACAACACGTTGCTCATCTCGAATTCCACGGTCACAGTCCAAGGGCGCCTCGGCGTGGCGGGTAATCAGACGGATCAATACTTCACGCTGACCAACGCCACGATGACGGTGAGCAATGGGGTGCTGAACACCGGCAAAATCGACATACTCAACCTCGGCAGTCTAAACGTCACCAAGGATTGGACCAACAACGGCGTGCTCAACATCGCCGCGGGCGGCAACGTCGTCAGCAGCACCGGCAACAATCTCACGAACCAAGCCAATGGGGTCATCACTGGCAGCGGCTTCATCAAATCCGCTATCGTCAACCAGGGCAGCATGAGTTGGGGCGGCACCATCAGCAACAACTTCACCCAGACGGCCGGCACGAACTTCCTCACCGGAAATGCGACCATCACCGGCAACGCCACCGTCAACGGCGGTGTGCTGAACCTCAATGGGAACACGTTGACCAACGGCTTGTTAGTGCTGAGCGGCACGGGGGTGCTCACCAACGCCGTGCTCAACGGGACGATCAACGGGGGCATCACCAATGCGGCCACGGTCAACTTCGCCGCCGACACTTACATCAACGGTCCCGTGACCAACACAGGTTTCTGGCTGCAGCGCGGGGCGATCAGCAACAACGTGGTCAACTCCGGCACAATGTTGGTGTTGTCGAACAGCATGGCCGCGCGCGTTACCGGCAGCATTGTCAACTCGGGTTCACTGACCTTCACCGACGCCTTCGCCGCCGGCCCAGTCACCAACTCCGGCTCATTCTCCTTCAGCGGTGCGATCAGCAACAATTACGTGCAGACCGCCGGCAGTATCACGCTGAACAACACCGCGACCATCACCGGCACGGCCAGCATCAGCGCGGGCGCGTTCGACCTCAACGGCAAGCGCCTGACCAACGGCCTGCTGGTGGTCAGCGGCACGGGCGTGGTGACCAACAACGTCGCGGGAGCCACGGTAAACGGCGGGGTCAGCAACGCCAGTGTGATGGCCTTTACGGCCAACACCTTCTTCAACGGCCCTGTCACCAACACGGGGGCGCTCTTCTTCCAGGGCGCCATCAGCAACACGCTGGTCAACTCCGGCAGCTTTAACCTCAACAACAACGCCACCCTCACCGCCGCTCCCGTCAACACCGGCACGTTCAACCTCGACGGCGTCACGTTGAACGTCGTTCCTGCCTGGGCCAATTCC
>JBGOTY010000300.1:0-4659 GCA_041476745.1 Verrucomicrobiia bacterium
ATGACGCCGCTGTTTGAAACGATTTTGAAGCACATCCCGGCGCCGACAGCCGATATCAAGGCGCCGTTCCAAATGCTCATCAGCAATCTTGATTGGAGCGATTACGTGGGCCGTATTGCCATCGGCAAGATCACCGGCGGTACCGTCAAGATCGGCGACTCCATCGTGTGCATTCACAAGGACGGCAAGCGCGAACGCGCCGCTGTGACGAAGGTCTGGGAATTCAGCGGCCTCAAGTCCGGCGAAATCGTCAACGGCGAGGCGGGTAACATCGTCGGCATCTCGGGGTTCGAAGAACTCGCCATCGGCGAAACGCTGTGCGACAGCGAAGAACGCGAACCCGTGCCGTGGACCGAACTCGATCCGCCGACGATCCAGATGCAGTTTGCCGTCAACGACGGCCCGCTCGCGGGCAAGGACGGCAAATTCGTCACGGCCCGTCACATTCGCGAGCGTCTCTACAAGGAGGTTCGCACGAATATTTCATTGATCGTCCAGGACACCGAGGCGGCCTACATTTTTCTGGTCAGCGCCCGCGGCGAAATGCAGATCGCGGTGCTTGTCGAGCAGATGCGCCGCGAAGGATACGAAGTCCTCGTCTCGCGTCCCGAAGTGATTCTGAAGAAGGATCCCTCGGGCCGCACGCTGGAACCGTTCGAGACGTTGTGGGCAGAGGTGCCCAACGAATGTCTCGGCGACGTGATGCAAAACCTGGCGGGCCGCAAGGCCCAGATCACCAACATGCAGCACCATCCGCACGGCGTCAGCCTGGAATGCACGATTCCGACACGCGGTCTTATTGGTTTGGAGACGGACCTGGTCAATCTCACCAGCGGGCGCGGCGTGATCAGCCATATGTTCAAGAGCTACGAACCTTTCAGCGGCGAGATCACGACGCGACTCACCGGGACGCTGGTTTCGATGGAAACCGGTATCGCTACGTCCTGGGCGCTTAACAATATCCAGGAACGCGGTCGCCTGTTCGTCGGTCCGCAGGAAGAGGTTTATGCCGGCATGATCATCGGCGAGAATCCGCGTGCTGAGGACATGCCCGTCAATCCGACCAAGACCAAGCACCTCACCAACATGCGCAGCCAAGGCGACGGAAAAGGCATTCAATTGGAACCTCCGCTGAAGATGAGCCTCGAACGCGCTTTGGAATATATCGCCACCGACGAATACGTCGAAGCCACGCCGAAAAATCTCCGTCTCCGCAAGAGAATCCTGAACGCCACGCAGCGCAAGCGTGCCGCCCAGTCCCAACAATCCGCCGAAGTAGTCGCGTAAGGCAGGACTGTTTCCCCGGCGCTTGATTTTTGCGGTCGTCTGGGAAGAATAGGCCACAAATAGAGAACCCTCCAAACATGGCTGACTCACAATTTCAGAGCGTTGGGGCAATCAAGGCGTGGCACAAGAACGGGAATGCGTTCGACTTTCATTGTGAGCATGGACTCGTTCGGATTGCGGTTCTCAGCGATAGCCTCGTGCGCGTGCGTGCGACGCAAGCCGGCGATTTCGGTCCGGACTTTTCGTATGCGGTCGCGAAGACAAAGTGGCCGAAGGTGAAGGCAACGATTCGTGGTGGCAAGGCGGTCACCATCCGCACGAAGAAGCTGCTGGTGACCATCACCAAATCACCGCTGCGGATCGAGTTCGCCAAGGCGGACGGCACGATGCTGAATGGCGACCAGCGGGCGCACGGGATGGGATGGGAGGGGACGAAGTGCCGCAGTCATCGGCAGCTCGCGGCGGACGAGATGTTCTTCGGTTGCGGCGAGAAGAGCGGCCCGCTCAACAAACGCGGGTCGAAGACGACATTTTGGAATACGGACGATCCGAATCACACGTATGCGACCGAAGCCATTTACGTTTCGATTCCCTTTTTGATCTCCACGCGGCCGGGCGCGCATTACGGCATCTTCTGGGACAACACGCATCGAACGCAGTTCAACCTTGGGCAGGTTGCGGACGAAAAGCATTACGTCCTGGAATCCGATGCGGGTGAGATCGATTACTATTTCTTCACGGGTGACTCGATGCGCGAGGTGGTACGCGGTTACGCGAAATTGACGGGTCGGATGTGGATGCCACCGCGCTGGGCGCTCGGCTTTCAGCAGTGCCGCTGGAGTTATCTAAGTGCGGCGGAGATCATGGACGTCGCTAGGAATTTCCGCAAACGCAAGATTCCCTGCGACGTCATCTACTGCGACATTGATTACATGGACGGTTACCGCGTCTTCACGTGGAACCCCAAGACATTCCCGAAGCCGCGCAAGATGATCCAGGACCTTGCCAGGATGGGTTTCAAGCTCGTCACGATCATCGATCCCGGCGTGAAGAACGACAATAAATACGCCGTGTGCCGCGATGGGCGAGAGAAGGGGATGTTCTTGAAGAAGCCCGAAGGCGGATGGTTCACGGGCAACGTCTGGCCCGGCGAGTGCGTTTTCCCGGATTTTACGAGCCCGCGTGTGCGGCAATGGTGGGGGCCGTGGCATAAGGAGTTGGTCGATCTCGGCGTAGCGGGGATCTGGAATGACATGAACGAGCCGGCGGTGTGGAATCATCCCGGCGGCACGATGCCGCTCGATATCCCGCACGATTACGACGGCCAGCCGACCACGCACGCACGCGCCCACAATGTGTACGGTTTCAATATGGCACGCGCCTGCCACGAGGCCTTGTGCGCGTTACGGCCGAACCAGCGGCCGTTCGTGATTACCCGCGCGGCCTACGCCGGCATTCAGCGCTACTCGATGGTCTGGACTGGCGACAACCAGAGCTTGTGGGAGCAATTGGCGGTCAGCATTCCCGAGTGCCTCAACCTCAGCCTCTCCGGCGTCCCGTTCTGCGGTCCCGATGTCGGCGGGTTTGGTGGCAACTGCACGGGAGAACTGCTCGCACGATGGACGCAGGCAGGCGCGTTTCTTCCGTTTTTCCGCAACCACACCGCGTTGCATACGCGACGACAGGAACCGTGGGCGTTCGGCAGGAAAGTGGAGGAGGTCTGCCGTCGCTACATCAGCCTGCGCTACCAGCTCTTGCCATATTTTTATAATCTCTTCCATGAAGCGATGGCCAACGCCACGCCGATTATGCGGCCTCTGTTCTGGGAATTCCCCGACGATCCGCATGGCTACGCAGTGGACGACCAATTCCTTTTGGGCGCGTCGTTGCTCGTCGCGCCCGTGATCAAGCCGGGAGCGCGCCAACGCCCCGTCTATCTGCCGGCCGGCAGCGACTGGTACGATTATTGGACGAAGCAGAAACATGCGGGCGGCCAGTACGTCACCGCGCCCGCGCCGTTCGACACGCTGCCGCTCTTCGTGCGCGCGGGTTCGATTATTCCGATGACCAAACCGATGGAATTCATCGGGCGGAAATTGACCGGCGAGATCATCCTCGACATTTATCCCGGCAAGAAGACCACCGGCTATCTCTACGAAGACGACGGCGAGACTTTCGACTACGAGCGCGGGGCGTATTCGTTGACGCATTTTTCGTGGACGAACAACAGGTTGAAGGTCGATAGGGAAAAGGCCGGTTACAAATCAGCCGCGAAGAAGTATCGGGTGCAGGATAACGGCGCCTAGACCGTCCTATGGGCGCGAGACAAACGGGTTGCCTTTGATGTAGAAGCGCAGGTGTCTCTTCGCCCAATGCCTCGCGTAATCCACACCGATCCGCGGTCGTTTGACGATCGCGAAGGGATTGGTCCTGGGTGACACGGCGATGTAGAAATCGTCACTCAACAAGTCGTGTGCGTTGAGACGCTTGTCGATGCGCAGCTCTCTGCAGAGCAGGCCGGGGCCCTGGGTTCCTCCCTCAATATTCTTTACCGGCTCGAGCGCCCTCAGTAACACCGCGGAGGCGTGACCTTCGCGTTCGGTCACTACATTCATGCAGTAGTACATCCCATAAATCAGATAAACGTAAGCGTGGCCCGGCGGTCCGAACATCACTTTGGTTCGCTCGGTCAACCCCCGGGCCGAATGCGCCGCCAGGTCATGCGGCCCAAGGTATGCCTCGACTTCCACGATCCTGCCGATCCGCTCCGTACCGCGCGATTCATGCACCAGGTATTTCCCAAGCAATTCCCTCGCAACCACAATCGTCCCGCGGTCGTAGAAGGAGCGTGGTAACTTTTGCATGGCGTGCACTGTCGACGATCCTGCAGCGGACTGCAATCGCGCTATTTTCGCCGCATCAAAACCGACCAGCCGAGCGGGCGGAAATCACTTTGGTTCGTGGCGAAGCGGAACTCGCGCAATTCGAGGATGTCGAACAGCGGCCCGAGCTCGGCGCGGATTTCCTGTTCGCTGACCACGGGAGGACCCGGTTCGTTATTCTCCTTGGCATTGCCGGCCAGGCTCAGAAACCAACTACCACTGCGGGTCGCCCGCTTGAGAAACTCTTGAAACGCTTTCAGGTCTTCTGTCCGCAGACAATGATACACGCCACGATCAAAAAGAATGTCATACGGCCCACCAAGATTGTCTCTTAGGACGTCCGCCACGCGGAAATCCACGGCCACCCCGGCCACGCGTGCTTTGTTACGTGCGGTCTGAATGGCTTGGTCGACGATGTCCACTGCCGTGACATGGAATCCGCGTCGTGTCAGCTCGATGGCATTCGTCCCCGTGCCGCAACCGATCTCCA
>JBGOTY010000301.1:0-4658 GCA_041476745.1 Verrucomicrobiia bacterium
AAGCCCGGCTGCATCGAGGTCGTCTATCATTTGTACTCCGTCGCGCAGAAGCAGGGGCCTATCGTGCTGAAGGTGCGCGCGCCGCGTGAGCTCGATCAATGTCGCGTGCCGTCGCTGACGCCGTTTTGGCGCGCGTGCGAATTCCAGGAGCGCGAGGCGTACGACCTGTTTGGCGTGAAGTTCGACGGGCATCCTGATCTACGGCGCATCCTGATGTGGGACGAATTCATCGATCACCCGATGCGCAAGGATTACGTGCCGCCGCCGGATTACGAGTGGGAGCCGACGCCTCACGACGACACCCTGCAACGCGCCGTGCAAGAGGGCGGGATCATCCCGCCCACCGCGCGTGAGGAATTGGAGAAGGCCAAGAAGAAATGATCCAGCCACTCACAGACGTGAAGCCATACACGTTGACGCCGGGTTCTGATGGCGTGATCGAGACCCAGACGCTGGAAGTCTCCATCGGGCCGCAGCATCCGAGCACGCACGGCGTGTTCCGCATGGACTGTGTGCTCGATGGCGAATCTGTCGTCGCGCTCAAGCCCGTCATGGGCTACCTCCATCGCAATCACGAGCAACTGGCCGAGCGCATGGCCTGGCTGGGATCGATGCCGTACACCGACCGGCTCGATTATTTCAACTCCATGACCAACAACTGGGCGTACGCGCTGGCCGTCGAGAAGCTCGCGGGCATCAAGGTTCCCGACCGCGCCGAATATATCCGGGTGATCATGGCGGAACTGACGCGTCTGCTGAATCACTCGTGCGTGATCGGCTTCATGTTGCAGGACCTCGGCGCGTGGGGCACACCGTTGCTGTACGCCTTCCGCGAACGCGAGCGGATCCTCGATTTGTTCGAAGCCGTGAGCGGCTCGCGCATGATGTGCAATTACATGCGATTCGGCGGCGTGCGCGTGAACCTGACCGACGAGAACCTGGCGACCGCGAAGGACATTGCGAACCGCTTCCCGCGGTTCCTCGATGAGTTTGAGAAATTGCTCACGAACAACGAGGTCTTGCTCGCCCGCACGCAGCGTGTCGGCGTTCTGCCAAAGGAATTGGCAATCAACGCCGGCATCAGCGGTCCGATGGCCCGCGCCAGCGGCGTGGACTACGACCTGCGCAAGGTGGACAAATACGGTGTGTACGGACGCCTCGATTTTCGCGTGCCGCTCGGTGAAGTCGGCGATGTGTATGACCGCTACTACATTCGCGTGTTGGAGATGCGTGAGAGCATCAAGATCCTGCAGCAGGCCCTGCGCGATGTCCCACAAGGCCCGCATATCGCGCCCGAAGTGAAGTTGCGCAATTTCAAGATACCGCCCGGCGATGGCTATGGCCGTATCGAGGGACCGAAGGGTGAACTGGGGTTCTATCTCGTTTCGGACGAAGGCGGCAAACAGCCATACCGCTACCATGTGCGCCCGCCGAGCTTCATCAACTTGACGATTCTGGAAGACATGTGCGTCGGACACAAAGTGGCTGACGTCGTGGTCATCCTGGGCAGTGTCGATATCGTGCTGGGGGAGGTGGACCGCTAATGGGCTTTATCGGCAAAGGCTTGTTCGAGGGGATGGTCGTGACCGCTCGCAACTTCGTGGGCAGTTATTTCGACAAGGAACGCCTCGTCACGGTCCAGTATCCCGAAGAACGCGTCCAGGTTCCCGAGAATTCGCGGACGTTTCCCTTCCTCGTATTCGACGCGGACAAGGATCCCATCGGCACGATGCGTTGCGTGGCGTGCAAAATTTGCGAGGTGGAATGCCCGCCGCAGTGCATTTACATCGTCATGGATCGCGATGAAAAAGGCAAACCGCAGCAGCGCCCGAAGGTGTTCGATATCGACATCAGCGTCTGCATGCAGTGCCAGATTTGCGTGGAGGTTTGCCCGTTCGACGCGATCAAGATGGACAACAATTACGAGAAGTCGCAGTACGGGCGCTTCGATGAACTCGTCGAGCATTTGCCCGAGCTGCTGAAGTCGAACGAATACTACAACAAGATCAAGCCCACCGAGGCTACTGCTGTCGATGCCAAGCTGAAGGCTGACGCCGAGAAGAAGGCGAAGAAAGCTGCGCCGGCCGCGGCAAAACCTGTGGCGCCAGCACCCATGCCGGCCACTCCCGCAACGCCGAAACCCGCGCCAGCGGTCGCCCCGATGGCGAGAATTGCGATTCCAGACGATGCGCCATTTACGCCCGAGCAACGTCAGTGGCTCAGCGGATTCCTGAGTGCGGTGGGAGTCTCCGGTGGCGCAGGCGTCGCGCCTGCAGCCGCAGCCCCCGTTGCCGGAACGCCAGTAGCGCAAGGTGCTGCAGCAGCGACCGCAGCCGAAGCGCCGGCCGGTAACTGGCCGTGGCACGATCCGGGACTCGGGATGCAGCAGCGGCTGGATTTGGCAAAGGATACGTCCATTGCCGACAAGCTGATGGCCGCCATGGCGCAGACCGATTGCCATGCCTGCGGTTACGATTGTCGCGGTTATGCGGATGCGATTGCCACGGGTGCGGAGACCGATTTGTCGCTATGCCTGCCCGGAGAAGCGGAAACTGAGAACATGCTGAAGAAACTGATGCAGCAGGCAGGGAAGTTGTAAACGCGGAGTGGGGTTTGACAGCCGTTCGTTGGTTCCTTATAACAAACGGGCTTTTTGGTTGGGGGATTCACTTAGTTGGAAACGATTCATCAACAATTGCGCAGTTGGTTTGCGAATGCTCCTGACAGCGTACTGCTGTGGGTTTCAATCGCCATCCCCATCCTTTTTGTCGTTACCGTGTTCCCCGGCATTTTTGCCTACACCACGCTTGTCGAACGCAAGGCGCTCGGTCGCATCCAGAACCGGATTGGCCCGAACCGCGTTGGCCGCTGGGGCATCCTCCAGCCGATCGCGGACGGCGTGAAGCTGCTGACCAAGGAAGACATTGTCCCGCGGAGTGCCGACAAATTCGTCCATTTCCTAGCACCCGTGATTGCGGTAATCCCGTCCGTATTGCTCTTCTCGGTGGTGCCCGTCGGCGCCGGACTGGTTCCGGTAGATCTCAACATCGGCATCTTGTTTGCATTCGCCATTAGCACGGCAAGCGTGCTGGCGCTCTTCATGGGTGGCTGGGCGTCGCGTAACAAGTTTTCGCTGCTCGGCGCCATGCGCGCGGTGGCCCAGGTTGTTTCCTACGAAGTTCCCATGGTGCTGGCGGCGGTGGCTGTGGTAATGGCCGCAGGCTCACTCTCCACCCTGGCCATCGCCAGGGCGCAGAGCGGGGGAATCCTCAACGTCTCGCACTGGTTCGTGTTCCGTCCGTGGGGATTCGTCGGGTTCGTCCTCTTCACGATTGGCGCGATGTCGGAATCGGCCCGCACGCCGTTTGACATCCCCGAGGCTGAATCTGAAATCATCGCGGGCTATCACACCGAGTATAGCGGCTTCAAGTTCGCCCTCTTCCAACTCGGCGAATACCTCGCATCCATTGCGATGGCAGGCATCACGGTGACGATGTTCCTGGGCGGCTACAACGGTCCCGGTAGCGGCCCCGGGTTCCTGGGCGGCCTGATCTCCATGTTTTGGTTTTTTGCCAAGCTGGGCGGCATGATCGTGTTGACCATCTGGATTCGTGGCACCTGGCCGCGCGTGCGTGTCGACCAGTTGATGAGCTTTGCGTGGAAGGTTCTACTGCCGATGTCGATCGTCAATATTGTTGCCGTCGCCATGTGGCATTATATAACCGTGCGGCCAATTGCCTGGGTCCTGACCACGTTGTGGCTCGTCCTCTGGTTTGTCACCCTATCCAAACTCGCGGCCTCCGGAAAAATCGAGAAGCGGGAATACCGTTACGCCTCCTGATTATCATGGAAATTGCCTTCTGGATTCTTTCCGCAATCACGGTCATCGGCGCCATCCTGGCGATAACGATGCGCAATCTCGTGCACTGCGTCCTGTCGCTGATCCTGTTCTTCCTCGGCATCGCGGGTCACTATCTGCTCTTGCGCGCGGACTTTCTCTTTGCGGTGCAGGTCCTCATTTATATTGGCGCAGTCGCCGTGCTGATTCTTTTCGCCATCATGTTGACGCGCCACGTCACGGGCACGGAAGGCCCGCGCGAGGTCCTGGGCGGCAAATGGTGGTCGGGCATGGCTACGGCGATTATTATCGCCGGCTTGCTGTGGGCGATCATCCGCAAGGATCCGCTCGCTTCGATGCTGCCGGCGGGCACGGCAAGCACCTCCGTGGCGGAAATCGGGAGAGCGTTTGTCGCGGACTGGCTGGTGCCGTTGGAGGCGATGGCGGTGCTGCTGACCGCCGCGTTGATTGGGGCGGTGGTCATTGCCCTGGAGGAGGTCATTCGTAAGCGATGACTGTCTCCCTGGCCCATTACCTGATGCTCTCGGCGTTTCTGTTCGCCATCGGTTTGTGCGGCGCGCTGTCGCGCAAGAACGCGATCATCGTGCTGATGGGCATCGAGATCATGTTCAACGCGGGCATCCTGAACTTTGTTGCGTTCTGGCACTACAAATATTTTGCGGCACTGACCGCGCAGATGTTTGCCATCTTCGCAATCTCCATCGCTGCGGCGGAGTCGGCCATCGGCCTGGCGCTGGTGATTGCCGTGTACCGGCACTACCAGTCGATTGACGTTGATGAGATGAGGAGCTTGAAGGGG
>JBGOTY010000302.1:0-4657 GCA_041476745.1 Verrucomicrobiia bacterium
CGCCCACCGAGAGCGGGGTGAAGATGCAGACGGTCAGCATGAAGCTGTGGAACATTGGGAGCAGCAACACGAGCCGGTCGGCTTTCGATGGTTCCAGCGCCTGGATGCAACTGCTGACGTTGGAGGTGATGTTGCCGTGGGTCAGCATCGCGCCCTTGGCTTTGCCTGTCGTGCCGGATGTGTAAATGATTACGGCGAGATCCGTTGGCGCGACCGCCGGCCAGTTCGGCGTGCTGGCGGGAGCGCCTTGTCCAAGGTCTTGCAGCGGAACAACAGTAATACCCTTGACCTTGGAGATGGTCTCATCGAAATCCGCCGACGTAACCAGGCATTTGAGTTGGCAGTCGTCAGTGATGTGCTGGATTTCGGGGGCTTTGAGAAAAGTGTTGATGGGAACGACGATCGCGCCGGACTTCAGAACGGCGTAGAGCGCGTAGATGAACTCGGGGCTGTTCTTCAGCAGGATCCCCACGCGGTCACCCGGGCGCACGCCGTGGGCGGCCTGCAAACGGGCGCCATACTTGTCGATTCGGGCCGTCAGTTCCGCATAGGTGATGCGTTCCCCGCCCCAGAAGACGCAGACCTTGCGGGGCTGTGCCGCCACGGCCGTTTCCAAGCGGGCGATGACAGTGGGCTCGATCATGCAGGGAAATGGTTTCTACCAAGCACGATTTGCCAGGGGTAGGGATGAACCACCGAAACACTCACCCTAACCCTTTGCCGCAAACGACAGCGGCGTCTCGGGGACTCGGCTCCCCCTGAAGGGAGAGGGGAGGGCTGATCGTATAGTGGATTTCCCGGGAAAATGAACGACCCGCGCTTAGCAAGCGCGGCTACAACCGGAAAGTCATTTGGACAACAGGCCCTCAAGAGTTACCCATTGCTTTGCTACCAGAGGACCGACTTCTTTTCGGCGACAAGCTGGTCGCCATTCCAAAGGGTCACCCGCCAGGCGGACACCGAACCGCCGGCCCGAAATTCTTCCCCGCGGACTTCAAAGAGGTTCGCGGCTTTTCCGTTCGGCGTGTAGGTCTTCTCGAACACCGTGGCGGCTTTTCCCACCTGGCGATACTCGAATTTCACCAGGCTGATGCTCGCGGGCGTCCAACGGACGTAGAACTCCTCGCGCTGCGCCTCGATGGACAAATCTCGCGGTGCGTAACGGAAACGCGAGGCGTCATCGTACCCGAAAAACGCCTTCTCCTCAGCAGGACCGACGTCGTGCAATCGCGTGCGGCTGCTGACTTCGATCACGCGCGGTCCTGTGGTCGAGCAACCGAGGATCAGGAGGGTCAGCAGAATCGAAAGGGAAAGGGCGAGAGCGGGGAGCGGAAAAAGGGGAAACAACGGCACGCGGGCCGCGTGCCCTACAACATGGATCGGAGTATGATTATTCATTCGCGGCAACCTTCGACGATGACGGTAATTTCACCTTTGACGGAGCGGTTCTCAAGCTTTTTCAGGATGGCGGCCAGATCGCCGCGGAGAATCTCCTCGAATTTCTTGGTCAACTCGCGGGCAACGACGGCGCGGCGGTTGCCGAGTTGATCGTGCATGGCCTGGAGGCTTTTTACCAGGCGGTACGGGGATTCGAAGAAGACGAGCGCGTGGGGCAGGGGAGCCAGGCGGGTGAGGGCGTTCTGGCGCTGCCCGGACTTGTGCGGGAGGAAGCCGTAAAACAGAAAGGGTCCGCCACCGAGTCCGCTGCCCGTCAGGGCCATGGTGATGGCCGAGACGCCGGGAATGACCTCCACGGCGATTCCGGCGTCGATGGCGGCCCGAATCAGGCGCTGTCCGGGGTCGGAGACGGTCGGCATGCCCGCATCGGAGACCAGGGCGATACTACGGCCTTGCTGCAGCTCCTTGAGCAATTCGGCGGTGCGTTTGGCCTCATTGAACTCGTGGTAGCTGACAAGGGGCTTGCTGATCGAATGGCGGGCCAATAGCAGCCCGGTGTGGCGGGTGTCCTCGGCGGCCACGAGGCTGGCTTCCCGCAGGACCCGCAGGGCGCGCAGGGTGATGTCCTCCATGTTGCCGATGGGCGTGCCGACGATGAAGAGCCTGCCGGGAGACATGGGGCGACTCTATTGAGTCGTGGGGGAAAAGACAAGAACGGGGGCAAACTGCCGAACGCGGGCTAAAGCCCGCGGCTACAACGGGCGGGGGGAAAAAACAAGATCGGCCATCCAGAAGCCATAACGGGAAAAACGAAGAGGCCAGTCTTTCGACTGGCCTCTCGGAAACAGGTAACCCTTGTATATTCTTACTTAGCTATGACGACGACGGAAGGCCAACAGACCGAGTAGACCCGTTCCCACAAGCGCCCAGGTGGTTGGCTCAGGAATCATTGCAAGTACGTTATACGGCCCGGAAGGATCAACGGTTTTGGTGCCCCAAACTATCGTGGCGCCGGGCGCCAAGGTTCCGTTGTTAGCACCGGTAAACATGTCCTGCAGATCAATCAAAGTGGAATTGGGGAAGTCGGACACAGCAGGAAACTTCCAATTCGGATTATTGGCATCGTTCACGAAGAAGATTGCCTCTTGGGTAGGATTCACGCCCGTGGCATTATTGAAAGCCACGACGTAGATCTGACTGTGGGCGAAGCCAACATCAGACCCGGTCCTGCTCGCGGAGATGAGACCAGCGTTGACGCCTGTTTCGGTCAGTGTCGTGCCGAAGACCGTGAAATTGGCCAAACTCGGACTGCCGATTATCGGAGCCACGGCGAACGTGCCAACTTCAACCAGATCACCATCGAGGTAATTCAACGGAGTGATGGTGCTGGCGATAAACGTGCTCTGAGCGGTTTGCCAGTTCACGGTTATTCCCGCAGCGTACGACGTCGTTGTAATGCCGGTTACGGCCAATCCAATCGCCAAGTACTTAATCTCAGCTTTCATTTTTCTCGCCTCTATCTTTTCGGTTTACCTTGTTGCAACACGGCCTCTCCAAGCGAAGCGAATAACAGAATCAGCCTGCAAAATCAAGGCGAATGGGGATGGGATGAGAGAGAGGCAGGCACAACGTGGCCCTCCAAATGGAGATGATCCGCAGAACCCTCGCCATCTCCCCGAAGGGGAGATGGGAGAGCCGTCTCTCGGCGGGCGGTTGTAACCAAGCGACTACACAACTTGGGGAGAAACGAAGAGGCCAGTCTTTCGACTGGCCTCTCGGAAACAGGTAACCCTTGAATATTCTTACTTAGCTACGACGACGACGAAGGCCCAACAGACCCATCAAGCCCGTTCCGACGAGCATCCAGGTGGACGGCTCAGGAACCAGCGCCAACTTGACCATGTTATCAGCGTTAAACGCATCTCTTTCAACGCTGCCGAACACGACCGAAGCGCCCGGGGCGAGGGTCACACCGGTGCCATTGACAAACAGATCCTGCATATCAATCGAGGTGCTGTTCGGGAAATCGGCCGTTGCCGGGAATTTCCAGTTCGTCTTGATGGTATCGTCGACAAGGTAGATCCCCTCTTGGGTAGCGCCAACACCCGTGGCATTATTGAACACCACGACATAGATTTGGAGGTGTAAGAAACCCGTGTCAGACGCCGTCTTGCTGAAGGAGAAAACACCAGCGCTAGCACCGCTCTGCGTCAGCGTTGTACCGAAAACCGTGAAGTTCGTCAAAGCCGGACTGCCGACCGTCGGAGCTGAAGCGAACGACCCGATTTCAACCAACTTACCATCGAGATAATTCAGCGATCCAGTGTTATCAGCGAGGAAGGTGTTCAACGCCGTCCCCCCATTCACTGTGATGGCGGCGTGCGCGCCAACCGTCATTCCTGTTGCTACCAACCCTGCTATGAGATATTTGATCCCGTTTTTCATTTTTCCTCTATACCTTTCCCTTTACCTGTTTCCCTACTCCCTGTGATTGTTTAACTGTTTTTGTCTTTTTTGTCAAGGTCTATTTCAATATGGCGCCGGTGCTTTCCAGTTGAACCCAGGATGACCCGGCGCGAGCTGGATCAGGACAAACGAACCCAGGCCAAGCGACGTTGAACCGAAATCTGTGTTGCCTTGACCGGACTGCTTCCAGCCAGCGGTCGGGAACGATTTGGAAGCTGTCGCGTAGAAGTAGGTGTTAAACGTACCGGCGGCGTCATTATGAATCAGCACTAAATCCGTAATCGCCACGAGACTATCGGATGAGAGACCGTCCGTGTACAGGCCACTATTGGACAACGTCACTGCTGACGTAGCATAGATATTGGCAGCCAAATTGTTCGTCCCAACGAGTGGTATCAATGTTGGCCCGAGTTTGACGCCACCGACCAGAAGAATGCTAAGATTCGTCGCCACCGTTCGGCTAATCAGAACGCCCTGGTCATTGTAAAGCGGCGTCTGGCCGAAATCCGTGTTTCCCTGGCCAGATTGCTTCCAGCCAGCAGTGGGAAACGACTTCGAGGCCGTCGCGTAGAAGTACGTCGTGAACGTCTGTGTGAGCGGGTTCTGAATCAAGATCTGATCGGTTATCGGGTTTAAGCCAGACTGATCGGTTGTTCCGAAAACGCTGTTGAGCGTCCAGTGCGGATAGATCTTGTAGGTCGCCGCTCCCGCAGCGGCTGCAGAATCATCATTCGCCGTGGTCACAGTCGTCGCGGTGTTACCGGTGATGTCATCCTGCAGACCCGGATTCGCG
>JBGOTY010000303.1:0-4626 GCA_041476745.1 Verrucomicrobiia bacterium
CAATCTCGTCACCCGATTTCTGCGTGTAGAGTTCGAGCGGTTCCAGCGGCGGGCCGTCGTACTCGCGAAAGCCATAGCGCCGCGCCACGTCGCGCCACTTGTCGAAGATGTAGCGACGGGCAGCGAGCGCTTCGGGATAAAAATCGCGGAAGCCGGGCAACGGGTTCATCGGATTAGCTCAAAAGTTGTCAGGCGCGAAGCCCACCAGGTTTCGCGCCGTCCGCATCGTCGGCTGGCAACCCTGGGGCCACCAGACTGGTAAAGCCTCAGGCGTGCGGCGGGTTGTACTTTTCCGTGAGCCGCAGTACCTGCTCGCGCATTTCCTTGCCCGGTTTGAACTTCACGACCGCGCGGGCGGGAATCTGCACATCCTTGCCCGGGTCGTTCGGGTTGCGGCCCACGCGCGGCTTGCGCAGCTTGACCTCGAAGACGCCGAAGTTGCGCAGCTCGACGGTCTCGCCCTTGATGAGCGCCTCCGTGACGTAATCCAGGGTCTTTTGCACAACCGTCAGCACGTCCTGCTGAATGAGGTTCGTGTCATTACTGATCCGAATCACCAGGTCTCGCTTCGTCATTATCTCTTCTCCATTTGATCCTTTAGTTGCGCCAGTTTAGGAATCCAGTCCTCCGCAAACCGATACACTCCGTACGATGCCGTAATCATCACCAACAGAATCACGAGCGGGTTGGCAAATACGCTCCCGAGCCCGACGCGCAATGTGCTGACTCCTTTAAGTTGCGCCTGCCGTCCTCGCAATCGCCCCAACAGGGCCTGCAGCCCCAGATACGTGCTGTGCCACTCGGTCGCAAGTTTTTTCGACATGCCATCGGGCAGGTCCTTGAACGACGCCAAGCTGGGCACGCTGTTCAGCATTCGCAACGCGCGGTCATCCCGCTCCGTCTCGGAGCCAAGTGTGATCGTCAACAACTCGTGCTCCTGGGCAATCTGGCTCTTCAGCTGCAGGAACGCCGCCTCTTCCTCACCTTTAAAACTCTCACCCTTGAAACCGCGATCCAAAAACTGACTCAACTGCCTCCACGATTCGATGAACGCCTCGACTCGCTCAATGTTCCTTTCCAGATTGCGGTCGCGCATCGATCTCTCGTTCCTTCTCCCGTTCTCGGGATCCCGTTTGCCGTTCTCGGCATCCCGCTAGTGCGGGACTCTGGTCACTCACACGAGTTCTGAAACCATGCTGTTCGTCAATGTAGTGGCGGCCCTGTCAGTCGTCAAGCCAAATGGCTTGTGTACCAACGACTTCAGCAATCACGCGTGCGGGGCACCCCACAACTGCTCAATTGCGGCGCGCACGTTGGCCACATCCTGATCGCCGAATTGCACTACCCGCGTGTACGGGCCGAGCGGTTCCCAAATCGACAACGAGGCCGCGCCAAATACCGCTACCGTGGGTGTACCCACGGCGGCAGCCAAATGCGTGATGCCGGAATCATTGCCCAAAAACAGCACACAGCGTTCCAATACTGCGGCCAATTCGACCAATTTCAAGCCCTGCGCCACGGTGATCGGGCGTTCACCGAGCAGCTCCCGCAGCTTTTTTGCCGCGCGCTCATCCGCCTCACCCCGTACGATCAACAATTGCGCCGCCAATTCATCGGCCAGCCAACGCGCCAGCGCCCCAAACTTCTCCACGGGCCAGTTCTTCTTCTCGCTGCCGCTACCGGGATGGATCGCAACCAACGGCTCGCGGCCAGCCATCTTCAGGAAATTCGACGCGGCCTCGTGATCAGACTCATTCGGATGAACTCGCGGGCGCGGCGCCTTCACATAAATCGCCAACGACTCCAACGGCCGACAATAATGTTCCGCCGCGTGCGTGTTTTCCGGCCGGGGCGACGCGTCGATCACCTGCTTGACGCCGCAGGCGCGCACATTGTTGGAAAAGATCCTGTCCGGATCGAAGAGGTAGGAAATGACGAGATTGAATCCACCGAAATACTCCACGAGCGCAGAATCCAACACGGCATGGGGAATGAAAAAGCCCGCCATCGCCTTCGCGTCGATCGACCGCATCGCATCGGCGTAATAGCGCCCGCGCGCCAACTCCGCGATATGCGGATACCCGAGGATTTCAATATGCGCCTCCGGCCAACGCTCGCGCAGCGCGCCGATAGCCGGCAGCGTCATGATGAAATCCCCAATCGCCCCACCCCGCACGACCAGTATCCGTGGTTTCTTCACGTTTGTTTGTAGTTGAAACCTCTCGTGTGCGCGAACTGCAGTCGGCGCAGGCCAGCCGCGGTTTGTATCACGCCACACCCGTCCCGCTCTACTGCAGCAAATACAGGTCGGGCTTGTCGATCGCCTGCCACCGCCGCGACACTACACTTCCAAGTGTGCCGATTCAACCACTTCCGCGTTCCGCGACGGTACTGCCGACTACAATTTGCGACTTCCCCTTTGTCCTGTCATCGGGTATGTCCTGCCATGAGATATGAGAATTGAGCATGTGGCTTTCAACGTCGCCGAGCCCGTCGCCATGGCGCACTGGTACACGGAACATCTGCAGATGCGGGTGGTGCGGATCTCCGGTCCGCCGTGGCATGCACATTTCCTCGTCGATGCCGCCGGGCAGTCGATGATTGAGATCTATTACAACTCGAAAGCGCCGGTGCCCCCGTACAACAAAATGGATCCGTTGGTGTTGCACCTCGCGTTCGCGGTCGATGACGTCCGTGCGACCCGCGCGCGATTGATACAGGCCGGGGCAACCGCCGAAGGCGAAGTGGACACCAATCCCCTCGGTGATAACCTGGCCATGCTCCGCGATCCGTGGGGCTTCGCCGTTCAACTGGTCAAGCGCACAACACCAATGCCCGGGCCGAAGTAACAGGGTGTCTGGCCGACGACCTTTTCCAGCACTCCTGTATCGTTAATCGATACTGTTTGCTGGACACGTTTTGCTGGGATGGGTAGAGTCGGGGACAGCTAATGAACGTTCAACTTTCAAGAGAATCAGTGGAATCGCCTACGCCAAGGCTTCCGTGTTCGTCAAGGCGTCGCCTCCGCGAGACCGCTACGGCGCGACAAAATGGCGCGAACCTGCCTCGCGAAGACGCTTCCGCCGTCGCTCTTCGAGCTATGGCGGACGAGACGAATACCGAGCAAAGGGGGCCTATATACGTTTCTGCGAAACGAACCCAATTTTTTTCGGGGCTATTTTTGATGCATCCATTTTACTTACAGAAACTTATGCCGTTTGCAGCGGCGGTTGCAAATGGGTTCGGTTTGGAAAAACGAACCCATTTTGGGGGGTTAAAGAGGGGGACGTGAAAGGAATTTGGTGAGAAATTGCGGCGAAAAGCTGGTCACCGCAGCCAGTGCTGCGCTCCGATTCCCTCTTCGGTTGCGTTTCGGCCGGGGATTGGGTAGAACACCCACGCGGTTCGTCAACGTGAGGTTATGCGGGCAGTATCAAGCAAAACCGTCATAAACGATAGCACCAACGGAAAAGGAGGCACCGTCATGGGAATGACCAAAGAGTTCAAAGAGTTCGCGATGCGCGGCAGCGTGGTCGACCTTGCGGTCGGCGTTATCATCGGCGGCGCATTTGGCAAGATCGTCACTTCGGCTGTCAACGACATCATCATGCCGCCGATTGGCAAGGCAATGGGCAACGTCAACTTCAGCGACTTGTTCATTAGCCTCGACAGCAGCAAGGGGCCATTCAAATCGCTGGCCGACGCCAAAGCGGCGGGGGCGGCGGTGATCGCGTACGGTTCGTTTGTCAATACGGTGATTGACTTTCTCATCGTGGCGTTTTGCATATTCATGGCCATCAAAGCCATGAACTCACTGCAGCGCAAAGAAGCAGCGGACCCTACGCCTGCGCCGTCCACCAAATTATGTGAGTACTGTCTATCGGACATTCCGCTCAAAGCCACACGCTGCCCGCACTGCACGTCGCAGATCAAATAGCATCATCCAGCAAAAGGCTCACGACATGATAGGAGTGCCGTTCAGCATCACGTTCATTCTGCCCGCGGAGTCGCCGTAACGGTGATTTCCAGCTACAATTGGCAACATGGCCAAAGCGAACCCCGTCGATGAGTTTGCACAGCGACTGTCGAGCAGTCTGCAGGACGGCACGTTTGTGCGTCTGGTATTTTCCGGGCCGGCCCCGGGAGAGGGCGTGGCTGAAAAAGTGTTGGGAAGATTGGTCATGCTGAAGAGCGGTCCGCATCTATCGCTCACCTATCGATACGCGACACACGACGTCACCAAGAACCTGCCGCTCGGCGACGTGGCGAACTGGGCGAAAGGACAGGTCGGTGCGCATTTTCACGGTGCCCTCCTCAGCACCACGAAACGGGACTGGCAACTATTCGTGCCCGAGTCAGGAACCGCGAAACTGACGACCCACAAACCTTCTTCAACCGCAGCGCCGTCACGCTCACACGATCGACCGCGGCAAGCGATCCTCGACAGTTCAGCAGCCGATTGGCTGGTAGGCCTGGGGGTGGTCAACGAACGCGGGCAGGTTCGTCCCCTGATGGCCGACAAGTATGCACAAATCAACCACTACCTGGATATTTTCACGCACCTCGCGAAGGACTGTGGGTGGACGGAGAGCCGCGATAGTTTGACGATCGTGGACATGGGCTGCG
>JBGOTY010000304.1:0-4563 GCA_041476745.1 Verrucomicrobiia bacterium
GGCAAGTATCCCGAGCTGCTTGAATTAGTGAACGACCTTTCGGACGACCAGATTCACAAGCTCGTGCGCGGCGGCCACGATCCACAGAAGGTTTACGCGGCATTCAAGGCGGCAGTGGAGCACAAGGGCGCGCCGACCGTGATTCTCGCGAAGACCGTCAAGGGCTACGGTCTCGGCGAAGCCGGCGAAGGCCGCAACATCAGCCATCAGCAGAAGAAGCTGAACGAAAAAGAGCTGCGCGAGTTTCGGGAACGCTTTGGCGTGCCCATCAGCGATGAGGACGTGGCGCAGACGCCGTTTTATCGTCCACCCCTCGACAGTCCTGAGACGAAGTATCTGCTGGAACGCCGCAAGGCGCTCGGCGGATTTCTACCGACGCGGGTCGTGCGCGCGCCGAAAATCCAGGTACCGGCACGGAGTGAATTCGCCGAGTTTTTCAAGGGTTCGGGCGTGGCGGAAGCTTCGACAACGAAGTCGTTCGCGCGGTTGTTGACCAGCCTGTTGCGAAATGGCAACGTTAACCGTCACATCGTGCCGATTATCCCCGATGAGGCGCGCACGTTTGGTCTGGACGCTTTGTTCCGGGAGATTGGCATCTACGCGCCGAAGGGACAGCTCTACGAGCCCGTGGACCGCGAATCGCTGCTCTATTACCACGAGACAAAGGACGGGCAGATTCTGGAAGAGGGCATCACCGAGGCTGGATCAATGTCGTCGTTCATTGCCGCGGGCACGGCGTACGCGAATCATGGCGTGAATATGATTCCGTTCTACATTTACTATTCGATGTTTGGCTTCCAGCGTATCGGTGACCTGATGTGGCTGGCGGGCGACATCAAGGCGAAGGGATTCCTGCTGGGCGCGACGGCGGGCCGGACTTCGCTGAACGGCGAAGGTTTGCAGCACCAGGACGGCCACAGCCAGTTGATGGCGGCGACGATCCCGACGTTGATGACTTATGACCCTGCGTTTGCCTACGAGATTGCAGTGATCGTGCAGGACGGCATGCGGCGCATGTATCAAGAGGGAGAGGACGTTTTCTATTACCTTTCACTTTACAATGAGGAGTACCCCATGCCGGCGATGCCCGAGGGCGTTGAAGAGGGCATTCTCAAGGGGCTCTATAAATTCCGCAAGGGCGCGGAAGGCAAGAAACACAGGGCCCACATTTTCGGCAGCGGCACGATTATCCGCCAGGCGTTACGCGCGCAGGAGATTCTTGCGGAGCGGTACGAGGTTTCCGCCGACGTGTGGAGCGCGACGAGTTACAAGCTGCTGAAGACCGATGTGCAGCGCGCGAGCCGTTGGAACATGCTGCACCCGACCGAGCCGCCGCGAAAATCTTATTTGGAAACGCTCCTGCAAGGTGAGCAGGGCGTGTTTGTGGCTGTTTCAGACAACATCAAGCTCGTGGCCGACCAGATCGCGCCCTGGGTGCCCGGCGGACTGTCGACCCTCGGCACGGATGGTTTTGGCCGCAGCGACACCCGCGAAAACCTGCGCCGCTTCTTCGAGATCGACGCCGAAAGCACCGTTATTGCCACGCTCTATTCGCTGGCGAAGAAGGGCGAGATCGAGATGAAGGCGGTCGCACAGGCGATCGAGGACCTGAAGGTTGATCCTGAAAAAGCGTACCCGTTTACGGTGTAGGCGCGTCGATCCCGCCAAAAGGAAACTCGAATGGACATCAAATTACCGCGTTTGGGCGAAGGGGCTGAGTCGGGGACGGTCGTCAGCATTTTCGTCAAACCGGGCGATCAGGTCAAAGAAGGCCAGACGATCCTCGAATTGGAAAATGAAAAGGCCGTGGCGCCGATCCCGGCCAGCGCCTCCGGTCGCGTCGCCAAACTCTACGTCAAGGAAGGTGACAAGATTTCGGCCGGCCAACCGATTCTCGCGTTGGCGGACAATGGCGCAGCAACTTCCACGGTGGCCCCGGCTTCTGCTCCCGCGACGGCCCGGATAGAAGCTCGTCCATCGTCTGCGCTGGTTTCTCAACCGCAGCGCCCGCTCGCGGAGGTTCCGAGTGTCGCAGTCCTGGGCGAGCCCGTGGCGAATGGGGCCGTGGCAGCGTCGCCGACCGTCCGCAAGTTGGCGCACGATATGGGCATTGATTTGACCCGTGTGCGCGGCAGCGAGCGCGGCGGGCGCATCTTGGTAGAAGACCTGCGAGGTTATGTCCAGCAGCTTCAACAGCTCGCGACCCAGCCGAAGGCCGTGCCTGCACCGGCGAAACCGGCGGCGGAGAAGATTGATTTTGCGAAGTGGGGTCCGGTGTCGCGACAGCCCGTGACATCCTTGCGCAAGATCATTGCCCAGCGGATGCATGAATCGTGGGCCAGCGTTCCCCGCGTGACCCAGTTTGACGAGGCCGACATTACCGGCATCATGGCGTTGCGGAAGAAATACGCCGCGAAGTACGAAAAAAAAGGCGCAAAACTCACGCTGACACCGTTCCTGATGAAGGCGGTTGTCGAAGTACTGAAGAAGTATCCGACTTTCAACAGCAGCCTGGACGAGGCGAGCGAAGAGATTGTTTTCAAAAAGTATTATCATATCGGTATCGCGGTCGATACCGAACAGGGATTGCTCGTACCCGTGATTCGCGATGTGGATAAGAAAAGCCTGCGGCAACTTTCGAAGGAATTGGCCGAGTTGGCCGAGAAAGCGCGCCAGCGCAAGGTGGCGGCTGACGATTTGAAGGGTGGTACCTTCACCATCTCGAACCAGGGCGGCATCGGCGGCAGTTTTTTCACACCGATCGTCAACAAACCCGAGGTGGCGATCCTGGGGGTGGGGCGCGGCGTGTTGAAGCCGGTCGTCCGCGGTGCGAAGATTGAAAAGCGCATGCTGCTGCCGCTGGGGTTGTCGTACGATCATCGCGTCATTGACGGCGGGACGGCGGCGCGGTTTACTGTCGAGATAGTGCAGGCGCTTGAACAATTCAAGGAAGCGGGCGTTACGATTTAAGTTCTGGTTTGGCAAAGGAAAGCATGGAGTCGATCAAGGCAGAAATTGTGGTATTGGGCGCGGGCCCGGGTGGTTATGCGGCGGCATTTTACGCCGCGGACAAGGGCAAAAAGGTGTTGCTCGTTGAGATGGACAAGCGGCTCGGTGGCGTCTGCCTCAATCGCGGGTGCATCCCGTCCAAGGCGCTCCTGCACGCGACCCAACTCATTACCGAAGCGCGCGAGTCCGAGCACCGCGGCATTGCGTTTGGCACGCCGAAGATCGACCTGGAAAAACTGCGCGCCTGGAAAAATTCGATTGTGGAGAAACTGGCCGGAGGCATCACAAGCCTGGCCAAGCTGCGCGGCGTGGATGTGCTGTACGGCCGCGGCTATTTTGAGGACTCGAAGACGCTGCGCGTCGAAACGTCAGAGGGCCAGAAGTTTGTTACGTACGACGCGGCCATCATCGCGGTCGGCTCGAAGTCCGCGATGCCGAAGGCATTCGATCTCGGCAATCCGCGCATCATGACTTCGCGCGAGGCGCTGGAGGTGCCGGACGTGCCGGGGACGTTGCTAATCGTGGGCGGCGGCTACATCGGCATGGAATTGGGGACGGTGTACGCGACGCTGGGCAGTAAGGTGGTGGTAGTCGAAGCGTTGGCGTCGATTCTGACCGGCGCGGACCCGGATCTGGTGCGGCCTGTACAAAAGTACGCGGAGAAGGCGTTCCAGGAAGTCCGCGTGAAGACCAAAGTGGTCTCCATGGCGACCGTGGGCAAGCAGATCAAGGTGGTCATGGAGATGGACGGCAAGAAGCTCGAGGAACTCTACGACCGTGTGCTTGTGTCGGTCGGTCGGGTGCCGAATCACGCCGACCTCGGCCTCGGGAACACGAAGATTGCGAAGGACGACCGCGGCTTCATCAAGGTCAATGAGAAGCAACAGACGAACGATCCCCGGATTTATGCGATTGGCGATGTCGCCGGCGGCGTAATGCTCGCCCACAAGGCCACGCGTGAGGGCCGAGTGGCGGTGGACGCCATACTCGGCGAATACGAGACGCTGGATAAATACATCATTCCCGCGGTGGTCTTCACTGACCCTGAGATTGCATGGTGCGGTTTGACCGAAACCGAGGCGAAAGAGAAGGGGATCACGGTAAAGGTGGCGCGATTCCCGTGGGCCGCTTCGGGGCGCGCCCTGACGTACGATCGCCCGGACGGACTGACGAAGTTGATTATCGATCCTGCAACCGAGCGCGTGCTCGGGGCCGGCATTACCGGCCATGGCGCGGGTGAATTGATCGGCGAGATGGTACTGGCCGTCGAAATGGGCGCCACCGCCTATGACGTGGCGTCGTCGATTCATCCGCACCCGACACTTTCGGAGTCCATCATGGAAGGGGCTGAAGTGTTTTACGGTAGGGCCACGCATACCTTTACGCGGCGGGAACCTCCGCGACGGGAGTCGTGACCGGCGAAGTCGTGCTCGCTTGCCAGCAATAGGGCGGCGTGCTGAGCGAAGAGCGTGGAGCGGGGTGCAAGGGCGCGCGCAGCCTTTCTATTGGATTTGACTCTACGACGCATAAGGACTAGCAAAAGGCCGCTATGGA
>JBGOTY010000305.1:0-4544 GCA_041476745.1 Verrucomicrobiia bacterium
GATTGTCGATCGCGAAAATCGTAGCTGGAAAGAAAAACATCAAGATCGATTACGCGTCGGTTTTTCGTGTGCCACTAGAGCCGGACAATGTCTATAGCTATCTCAACTCATTCAATTCATCGTTCGTCTCGGGAGAATCGACCGTGGCCTTTGCCTTCGCTTCCAGTGTCAGCGAAGTCTGGCAAAACCCCTGGGTCACCTGGCCTTTGTATGCGTTCGCCGGCGCTGTCGGTGCTCAGCGGATTACCAATAACAAACACTGGCTCAGCGACGTCGTTGGCGGCGCGCTTCTCAGTAATGCCGTCGGCAAAAATATCGTCCACTTGCATTATCGGCACAACGTGGACGGCGTGCTCCAACCCTATGTCACCCAGGATACGGTGGGCCTGCAAGTGGCATGGCGGTTTTGAACTGCATTTGCCCGGTGCTCAGGTAGAATAATCCGCATGTGGCAACTTTCTTTGCCGTGGTGGGAATTCATCGTCCGGGCGCTCATCGTTTATGGGTTCCTCGTCGTGCTGCTGCGCCTGACCGGCAAACGGCAGGTCGGCCAACTCGCGCCCTTCGACCTGGTCCTGTTGCTCGTTCTCAGCAACGCCGTCCAGAATGCCATGAACGGCGGGGACAACTCCGTCTTCGCCGGCATCCTCTCGGCTTGCACGCTCGTTCTCGTCAATTATCTGGTCGGGCTCGCCGCCTACCGAAACAAGAAAGTGGAGGCTCTCATCGAAGGCCGCCCCGAAGTTCTCATCCACAACGGCAGGTTGTATGAAGAAGTTTTGGTGCGCGAGAAACTCACGCACCACGAGTTGAGCGCCGCCCTACGCGCGGCCGGTTGCAACGAAGTCGCGGAAGTACACTGCGCCATGCTCGAGAACAATGGCCAGATCAGCGTCGTCGCCAAAAAGAACGTGGCGGCAACAACGATCACTCCGCGCCCTTGAACTGATCCTGCTTGTTTTTGAACAGGACGTTGAAGGTCGTCAACGAACCGTATGACCGCGTGATGTACTGCTGGAATTCCACCTTGTCCGCATCGCTCAGCTTCTCGTGGCTGTTGATCTTTTGCTCCAGCACGCGCAGGTTGTTGCGGAGCATCACGACCTTGTGGAAGAACACATCCAGCGGCACTTCCTTGGCCTGTACACTCGCGTCCGCGGGATGAAGCGTCAGCCGTCCCCCGTGCCAACGGTTCCCGAGTTGCTCGACCACGTCCCCCGGCTTCTCCACGCCGAGTTCACCAAACAACACGCGGGTCACCTTCTCGACGAACTGCTCCAGCGGCATGTCCAGTCCACTAACTGACATTCGCGCTTCGGCCGCTTCGAGGTCGCTCGTCTCGGGCGCAATGGTCCGTGTCGCATCATTAAAACGAACGTCCGCCATGTTCTCCGTGATGGATTTGACGGTACCCATCCCGTGCTGCGGATGCTTGACCTTCATTCCCACGTGCAATTCCTGGATTTTCATAAGGTGTCTCTCATCTCGCGTTTCCCTTGAGTTTGCGGTAGCGACGGATCAGCGCGTTCGTGGAACTATCGTGTCGCAGTGGCGATGCGCTCGCGGGCTGCAGTTCGGGAGTAATCCGCCGAGCCAATACCTTCCCCAACTCCACGCCCCATTGGTCGAAGGAATCGACGTTCCAAATCACGCCCTGGGTGAAGACCGCGTGTTCGTACAGCGCCACGAGTTTGCCCAATACTTCGGGAGTCAGTCGCTCGATAAGGATGGTGTTCGAAGGCCGGTTGCCCTCGAAGACGCGGTGCGGCACCAGCCAATCCGGTGTCCCCTCAGCTTTGACCTCCGCCGCGGTCTTGCCGAACGCCAGCGCCTCGCTCTGCGCAAACAGGTTTGACATCAACAAATCATGATGCTCGCCCAGCGGATTCAGCGTCTTGCAGAAGCCGATAAAGTCGCACGGGATCAGTTTCGTCCCTTGATGAATGAGTTGGTAGAACGAGTGCTGCCCGTTCGTGCCCGGTTCGCCCCAGTAGATCACGCCCGTCTCATAATCCACGCGCGCTCCTTCGAGCGTGACGGATTTGCCGTTGCTCTCCATCGTCAACTGCTGCAGGTACGCGGGAAACCGTTTCAAGTACTGGTCATACGGCAGGACCGCGACCGTCTGCGAGCCGAAGAAATTGTTGTACCACACGCCGAGCAGTCCCAGGAGCGCGGGCAGGTTCTTGTCGAATGGCGCGGCGCGAAAATGCTCGTCCATCGCGTGAAACCCCGCCAGCATGGCGCGGAAGTTATCAGGTCCGATGGCCAGCATCGTCGAAAGTCCGATCGCCGAGTCCATCGAGTAGCGTCCGCCCACCCAATCCCAGAAACCGAACATGTTCGCCGTGTCGATGCCGAACTTCGCCACCTCTTGGGCGTTGGTCGATACCGCCACGAAGTGCTTCGCCACCGCTTTCTCGTCGCTCAACTGCTTTAAGGCCCACTGTCGCGCCGTGTGCGCGTTGGTCATCGTTTCTTGTGTCGTGAACGTTTTCGACGACACGATGAACAACGTCTCCTCAGCCTTGAGGTCATGCGTCGCCTCGGCAAAGTCCGTGCCGTCCACGTTCGAGACAAAACGGAAAGTCAGGTCGCGTTGGCTGTAGTGGCGCAGTGCCTCATACGCCATCACCGGCCCGAGATCCGAACCGCCGATCCCGATATTGATAACGTTGCGAATGCGCTTGCCGGTGTGCCCTTTCCAGGCCCCGCTGCGGACACGGTTGGCGAAATCCGCCATCCGATCCAGTACGTCATGCACTTTCGGCACCACATTCTCGCCATCCACCAGGATCGACTGATCGCGCGGCGCGCGCAACGCCACGTGCAATACCGCGCGCTTTTCCGTCACGTTGATCTTCTCGCCGCGAAACATCCCCTCGATGCGCGCGCGCAAGCCGCACTCCTCGGCGAGCGCGACCAATAGTCGAATGGTTTCCTCGTTGACCCGATTCTTCGAATAATCGAAATAAAGCCCGACATCTTCAACTACCAGGCGCTCACCGCGCTTCGGGTCATCGGCAAACAGCTGCCGTAGGTGAACATCCTTGATCTTCTTGTGATGCGCGCCGAGCGCGCGCCACGCCGGCCGCCCTGTGAGAGACACTGTGCTCGTTGCCATACGGATGTTGTACCGGTAATTTGTGTTGGAGAAAAGCTTAACCGCACGCTATCGTCATTATCGATGAGTCCGTCACCCCTGTGGCCTCACGAAGACAGCGCCATGACCCGGCGCAAGTTCCTCAAACTGTCGATCACCACCGCCGTCGTCGCCACCGCGGGAAAACTCGCGTGGGGCGCGGATGCGAAGGCTGATATCCCCTGGCGCCCGCTCGGGAACACGGGCGAAAAAGTCTCCGTGATCGGACTCGGCGGGTCTCACATCGGTAGGCCGACGGAACCGGAAAGTATCCGCCTCGTTCGCACCGCGGTCGATAGCGGTGTGAATTTTTTGGACAACTGCTGGGATTATTATGGAGGCGCCTGCGAGGTGCGGATGGGGAAAGCCCTGCGCGATGGCTACCGCGACCGTGTCTTTCTCATGACCAAGATCGATGGCCGCAACAAGAAGACGGCCCAGCAGCAATTGCTCGAATCCCTCCAGCGGCTCCAGACCGACCACCTCGACCTGTTGCAGATACACGAAATCGGTAACGCGGACGACCCCGAGCGTGTCTTCGCCGTCGCCGGTGCGATCGAAGCCCTGATGGAGGCGAAGAAAGCCGGTAAGACACGCTTCCTCGGTTTCACAGGACACAAGAGTCCTGACATCCACCTGAGAATGCTCGACACGGCTGCGGCCCATCATTTCAGATTCGACACCGTGCAAATGCCCCTCAACGTCATGGACCCGCACTTCGAAAGTTTCGAGAAGCGCGTTCTGCCCGTACTGCTGAAACAAAACATCGGTGTTCTCGGCATGAAATCGATGGGCTTCGGCCGCATCCTCGACAGCAAGACCGTGACGCCCATCGAATGCTTGCACTACGCCATGAATTTGCCGACCAGTGTCGTGATTACTGGCTGCGACTCGCTCCCCATCCTGCAACAGGCCCTGGACGCCGCGCGCAGCTTTCGCCCGATGAGCGAGGCGCAAGTCTCGGCGTTGCTCGCCAGGACTGCCGACGCCGCGAAAGATGGACAGTACGAACACTACAAGACGTCGCACTCTTTCGACGGCACGCACTACAATCCCAAGTGGCTCGGCTAGCGAACCCGGGTCAGACGGCTCGCCGCAGCCCCCACAGGCGACGCCCCCAAGTTTTCTCTCGGCAAATGCCGTCGCCTTGGGGCATCCTGCGCCGGCGAAATGAAAACCACCCGGCTCGAAGCCTTCAGCGACGGCGTCCTCGCGATCATCATCACCATCATGGTGCTGGAATTGAAAGTCCCGCACGCCACCGACCTCGCCGCCCTGAAACCGCTCCTGCCCGTCCTCCTCAGCTACGTCCTCAGTTTCATCTACGCCGGCATCTATTGGAACAACCATCACCACCTCTTCCAGTCCACCGAACGCGTCAGCGGTGGCATCCTCTGGGCGA
>JBGOTY010000306.1:0-4508 GCA_041476745.1 Verrucomicrobiia bacterium
CCGGACGGCAAGACCTGCACGTTGAACGATCCGAAGATCGTGGACGCGCTCACGTGGATGGCGAAGCTCGACGATGACCTGGGCGGCGCGGTAAAAGTGAACGCCTTTCAATCGACGTTCCAAGCGGGCGACCTCGATCCGTTCATCACGGGCAAAGTCGCCATGAAAATCGACGGCTTCTGGCAGATCACCGACAACGTCGCCCAGTTCGGGCGCAACCTGAACTACGGCATGGCGCGTCCGCCCATCCCAGCCCACCAACTCGCCGCGGGCAGCAAGGTTTGTTCGTGGGTCAGCGGCTGGTGCTATTCGATACCGTCGACCGCAAAGAACAAGGAGGCCGCCTGGGAACTCATTCGCTTCCTCGTGAGCCAGCGAGCCCAGGAAATCATGGCGGAAAGCCAACGGCTCTCGATGGTCAGCCAGGGCCGCGTCTACGTGCCGACCCAAAATGCGAACAAGAAGATCAACAAGTGGCTGTTCGACAAGTACGTTGTCAACGAGCCGGGGATGGACCCCAAGGTCGCGGCGGCAGTGCAGGTGTTTAACGATTTGTTGGAAGGCCAGCCGTATCGACCGGTGACGCCCGTAGGCCAGTTGCTCTGGAACCAACAACGGGACCGCACCGAGGATGCGCTGTACCACAAGCTGACGGCGCAGGCAGCGCTGGACTACGGCACGCGGGTCGTGCAGCACGAGCTTGACCGGGTCCTCAGTCCGCCGCGCGGCGTCCCGATCAATTGGAACGTTTTCTTTATTCTGTACGGCGTGCTTCTGGTTGGGGCGGCGGTTGGGATCTATTGCTGGGACACAAAGGCGAAGCTTCGCCAGCGTGTCGGGAACGCGCTGCAGGCTGTGGGTGGTCGTGCGTTGGCGAAGCGGGGCGGCGATGTCGAAGGCTTGCATAGCTCCTTTTTTCGTTCGCAGTGGAAGGGCGGCTGGCTCTGCGCCCTGCCGTGGATCTTCGGGTTCGTCGTTTTCACCGGCGGGCCGATTTTATTCTCGATTGTCATCAGTTTTTGCGATTACGACATTCTGCACCCGGCGCGGCTCATTGGCTTTAACAATTACGGATGGCTGCTCACGAAAGATCCGTTGTTTTGGAAGGCAACGTGGAACACGCTGTACATGGTCATCGGCATTCCGCTGGGCATGGCGTTGGGTCTGGGCATCGCCATGTTGCTCAACCTGAAAGTGCGCGGGGTCGCCGTGTGGCGGACGTTCTTCTACCTGCCGTCGATCGTGCCGATCGTGGCCTCGAGCATTTTGTGGATTTGGATTTTTACGCCGAACGGTGGCCTGCTGAATAACGTGCTGGCTTCCATCGGCATCCATGGCCCGAACTGGTTGCAGGACGAGAGCACCAGCAAGCCCGCGCTGATTTTGATGGGCTTGTGGGGCGCGGGCGGCGGCATGATCATCTGGCTCGCGGGCCTGAAAAGCATCAGTGAAAGCTACTATGAAGCCGCGTCGCTCGATGGGGCGGGAACCTGGCAGCAGTTTGTCCACATCACGCTGCCGCTGCTGTCGCCGTACATTTTCTTCAACCTCATCATGGGCTTGATCGGCACGTTCCAGATTTTTACGCAGGCCTACATCATGACCCAGGGCGGACCGGTGAACTCGACGCTGTACTACGCCTACCAGTTGTTCAATTGCGCATTTCGCTACCTCCAGATGGGCTACGCCGCCGCGATGGCCTGGGTGCTGTTCCTGTTGGTATTCGGGTTGACTGTCGTCCAGCTTAAACTCCAGAACCGCTGGGTCTATTACGAGGAAGGATGAACGAGACCCTCTCCCAAACGCACAGCGCGGGCTTCTACCGCTTCGCCGAATTCTGTCAACGCGTCTGGATCTACGCGTTGTTGATTGTCGGGACCATCATCTTTGCCTGGCCGTTTCTCTGGATGGCTACCACGTCGGTCAAAGTAGATCGCGAAATGTTCGTGGAGCAAATGCACGTGTGGCCGCAACGCCCGATACCCCAGATCAAGTCGCCCTACATCGACACACGATACTATAATGATGTGACCGGGAAGCACCTGGAGGAACTGTTGCCCGTGCTGGAAGCACACGTGCAGAAGATGGACTACGCTTGGGCACCAGAGGTCGATCGCGCCATGGCCATCAAACAGGTGGCGCGTGGCGCGTTCCAGAAGCTGCAGAACACGATGCCCGTGACGATCTGGGATTCTGATTCGCTCGTTGCCGAGGCGACCCAGCGCGTCGATACGGCGATGGTGGGCGACGTTCTGGGCCAGGTTCGTCGCGCGCTGCTGATCGGCCAGTTGCGCGCCCGGTCGTACGATTTGCAGGAGGACCAGCTCGTCGCCCCTGACAAAGTCTCCAGCGGGTGGCAGGTCGGTGGGACGGGTGAGGCGAAGCTCGTACAGGTGGATGACAAGAACGAGCCCCACGCCGAATTGCGCTATGACTTCGCACACGGCGACAGGGTGGTGCTGTCGCAAACATTCCAGACGAGTTACTCCATCGCCCGCCTCTATCGCCTGCAGCTTTACCTGCGCAACGACGACACCTGGCACCCTTTGACCGTGTACATCGAGAAGCTCGGCAAGAAGTACCAGGCCGAACAGACCTACGATCTCGCCGACTTTACCAGTTGGAGCATCGGCACGTGGCAGGAGCCGGGCCCGGATGACAAGACGAACAAAGTTCGCACGTGGAACTTATTGCGGGAAATCGGCCCGAGCCCGGTGACCGGCCCCAACGAGATCAAGGTGACCATTGAAATTGACCAGAATACGCAGGCCGGCGCGTGGTGGTCGAAGATGCTCCGCAACTACCGGCTGGCCCTCGAGCATCTCCCGTTCTGGCGCTACATGGCGACGAGCCTGTTCATTGTGATCCTGAACGTCTGCGGCACCCTGCTGAGTTCTTCGCTCGTGGCGTACAGTTTCGCGCGGTTGCAATGGCCGGGCCGCAACTTCTGTTTCGCGCTGATGCTGGCGACGATGATGGTGCCGATGCAGGTGACGATGATTCCGCTGTTCCTCATTATCCGCGCGCTGGGTTGGTACAACACGCTGTATCCATTGTGGGTTACCAGTTTTTTTGCCGGCGCGTTCAACGTCTTTTTACTCCGTCAATTCCTAAAGGGCATCCCCCGCGACCTGGAAGACGCTTCCAAAATCGACGGCTGCGGCTTCTGGCGCGTGTACTGGCATATCATGCTGCCGCTGGTCAAGCCGACACTCGCGGCGATCGGAATTTTCACGTTCATGGCCAGTTGGAACGAGTTTATGAGTCCGTTGATTTATCTCCAGGACCAGCGCCTCTATCCACTCGCATTGGGCCTGTTCGCCTTTAATGTGGAAGGGGGCGTAACCACCAGCATGCTGATGGCCGGTTCGCTGCTCATGATCACCCCCGTCATCATCATCTTCTTCTTCGCCCAGAAATACTTCATCCAGGGCGTCACGCTGACGGGGATGAAAGGGTGACACGCCTCTGCGACGTCGTCTTGGCGTGTTACTCCTCGTTCCCGCCGCCGTAGCCGAAGAGTTTTCCGGATTTGATGAGTTCGGCAACCGCGGGGGGGACCATGGTTTCCCACGCGGGATCGCCGCTGCGGATGTTCTTCAATAGATCGCTGTAATGGATCTTGAGATAGTCGGTATTGATGCCGCGCAGGTCTTCGATGAGATCGTTGATCCGCAGATAGGTATGCAGAGGTTTCAGGTCGTCAGGGACGGGCATGTTCTCGAGCGTCATGAGCGGAGCGTGTTCCGAGGACTTGCGCGGGTACACGTACAGCTTTACCGGTCCGGAGAACAGCCGCCCCAGGGCCGTCAAGACCCCGCCCGGCAAGGTCGCATAATACTTCGGGTCGATGAGTTCTTGCACCGTCGGCATTCCCACAGCGATGCCGATGGGGCAGTTCGTGGCGCGCCGCAAATAATCAACCAGATGGTAAAACTCCTGGTGGCTGGTGACGAGGACGGTGTGTCCGATGGCACCCAGGGCATCCACTCGAGCAAGAAAATCAATGGGTTGCACCTTCACGTTTTGAAGCAGGTTGCGCATCGTGATTTCCATCAGCACGACGGCATCCGCATTGGCCGGCGAATCCGCGATAAACTGGCGCTGGGAGCACTGGAGTAGATCGACATGCAGGTTGTTGACGGGACGGAACGTGCCACGTTCGACCAGGACCGGCTTCTTGTAGAGCACCTCCGACGCCTGCACGACCTCGCCGTCGGTAGTGAACATCACCGCCTCTGTGAGACCCTGCTCGACCAGCTGCAGACTCATCAGGCGATTGTCCACCTTGGCGAAACCGGGGCCTGAAAACTTGATCATATCCACTTCAATGCGACTCTGGGTGAGTTGATCGAGCAACGAAGTAATGAGGAGCGGGGGATTCTCATGCTGGAACAACGCTCCGTAGATGAGGTTCACACCAATCACGCCGAGCGCTTCCTGCTCGCGCACGTTTTCTTCGTCGAGCAAACGGACGTGGATCAGCACTTGTGACGCCTCGGCGCGCG
>JBGOTY010000307.1:0-4474 GCA_041476745.1 Verrucomicrobiia bacterium
ACCCCTGCAAAATCAGGGTCCGGTGCTCCTCCCTCGCCGCGCCCGCTGGGTGTGGAAGCTGCTCTAAAGAGCTGCTGCACAACGCAAGAGGGAAATGGACACCACCGCCAGACGCTCGACTGAAATACATTTCGGATTGGCCTGGAACTGGCAGTTCGACCAGGATTTTGTCAACCAGCTTGACCGCTCCTGTCTTCATGCCGGCTTGAGCTGCTACCTCGTCGGGGTGCACAACCTCCAGCAAACCCTTCTCGAAGTGCAGAACGGCGAGCGGAACTTTACCTACTTCCTCGACCGCGCCAGCGACGAGGACGAACGGTTCCTGAAGTTCAACCAACTGCTCCAGTCGAAGGGCGCCAAATTCATCAACGCCCAGCACCACTACCGCCGGTCCATCGACAAGGCGAACATCCACGGCGAACTCCTCGCCCGCGGACTGCAGTTGCCGCTCACCATCATCCTGCCACCGTACGAAACGGAACCAAACTTCGATCCGCGCCTGATCGAACCGCTGGCTTCCCCCTTTGTCGTGAAACCGGCGAAAGGCGGCGGTGGTTTCGGCGTCGTGGTCGGCGCCACGCGCCCCGACGACGTCATGTCGACGCGCGCCAAATTCCGCAACCAGCGCTTCCTCATCCAGCAGCGCATCGTCCCGCAGGTACTCAACGGTCGCCGCGCCTGGTTCCGGGTCTACCACGTCTGCGGCACCATCATCCCGTGCTGGTGGGATGACACCACGCACCGCTATGCCGTCGTTACGCCCTCGGACCGCGCGCACGTGAATGTGGATGAACTCAGCCGGATCGTGCGCATCATCGCGGACGTTTCCCAACTCGATTTCTTCAGCACCGAGATTGCGTTGGAACACGATGGCCGCTATTTCGTCGTCGATTACGTCAACGACCCGTGCGACATGCGCCCGCAAAGTAAACACTTCGACGGCGTGCCCGACACCATCATCGCCATGATCGTCTCCTGCATCACCGGCCACATCAAAAAGCAGTTCACGCCCACCGCCCAGCCCACCGACGAAGACGCATACCTGTGGCCGTAACAGCAGGAATTTGTGCTTTCCTCCGAGTTCCAATGGAGGTCTAATGATTCGCAAGTGATGCACACGACCCTCCGATTCTTGCTGATCAGTAGTATCGTGTTTATGTCTTGCGCAAGCGAGAGTGTGCTTAGGAAGCAATCTAGCGATGACAAGATTGTAGCATTAGCAAGACACTGCTTGAAACAAGATGGCGTTTCGACGGAGGGCTACTCTGTCGTGTCATACGAGAGGGATCGAAAACTGGCTGTTGTCTGCTTTGGTGGAAGCGGTGGAATAACCAACATTTACTGCGTGGTTGTTGAGCTAGTATCTGGTGGCTGTGAGGAGGTCGTGCAGACGCGATAGATTATCGGCTTATGTAAGCCTGTTTCCCTTCACCTCTTCACCATCAAATGCACCGCCACGATCACGCCGAAGGCCACGACCGCGCCCCGCAGGATGCGGGGTGACATCCGTTGCGCGAGTTTCGCGCCGACGAATCCACCCGCGATGGCCGCGATGGCCATCACCAGCGCGACCTTCAAGACCGCCGCGCCGACCACGATAAAATAAATCATCGCGATGCCGTTGATGAGCACGGCGAAAAAGTTCTTCATGCCGTTCGCCGCCTGCAAATCTTCCGGCAGAAAGATTGCCATCGCCGCCAGCATCAGGATGCCGATACCCGCGCCGAAGTAACCGCCGTAAACCGCGATGGCGAATTGGGACAACCAGAGCGCCGCCGCGTGCTTCTTCGGATGCGCCTCCGCCCGCCGGGAAATCCAACGGCCAATCGGCTCGTTGAGCAGAAGCAACGCGCAGGCGAGAAGAATCAAGAAGGGGACGATAAAGCGAAAGAAGGTCTCAGGCGTTTTCAGCAGCAGGATTGCGCCCAGAAGTCCACCGAGCAGCGATGGCAGAGCGAGGGTCCAGACGCGCCCGCGGTTTTCCGCGAGCTGGCGTCGGTACGCCCAGGAACTCGTCACCGAGCCGGGCCAGACGGCCACCGTGCTCGTGGCATTGGCCGTGATCGACGGCATGCCGCAATAGAGCAGGGCGGGGAACGTCAGCAACGTGCCCCCGCCGGCGATGGCGTTGACGAAGCCCGCGCCGAACGCCGCGAGCGAGCTGAGCCCGTAAATCTGCATGATAGGTTGGCAGCATAACAAAGTTCTGTTAGCGTCAGCAACATGCCGTCTGTATTTTTGAAGAAAAACAAGGAACGCCGCCTCTACTCGGGCCACAGTTGGGTCTACTCCAGTGAAATCGAGCGAATCACCGGCGATCCCGATCCCCGCGACGGCGATGCCGTGGACATCCGCGACCACAAGGACCGTTTTTTTGGACGCGGTTTGCTGAACACGAGATCGCAAATCACCGTGCGGCGGTTCACCACGCAAAAAGAGGAACTCGACCGCGCATTCTTCACCCGCCGCCTCGAAACCGCCCTGGCTTATCGACGGGAGGACACGTCCACGGGCGACACCGAAGCGTTCCGGGTGGTTTCCTCCGAGGGCGACCAGGTGCCCGGCCTCATCGTCGATCAATACGGCGACCATCTCGTGCTGCAGGCCCTCACGTTGGGGATCGACCAGCGCAAGGGGCAGATCGTCGAAATCCTCCGTGAACTGTTCGAGCCGCGGGCCATCATCGAGCGCAGCGATGTCCCCAGCCGCAAACTGGAGGGGCTGGAGGAAACGAAAGGCGTGCTCTTCGGCGAGACCGACGCGATCGTTCGCGCGCAGTTTGCGGGATTCTCCATCGAGGTCAACCTGCTCGAAGACCAGAAAACCGGTTTCTTCCTCGACCAACGGGACAATTACGCCGAGGTCGCGCGCCTCTGTGCAGGCAAACGTGTGCTCGATTGTTTCACGTATCACGGCGGTTTCGCCCTCGCCGCGGCCGTGGCCAGCGCCAAGAGCGTGGAGTGCGTCGAAATCTCCGACACGGCCATCGCCCGCGCCCGCAAGAACGCCGAATTGAACGGGCTGACGGGAAAGATCCAGTTCGTGTGCGCCAACGCATTCGATGTCCTGAAAAAATACGACGGTGACAAGCGCCAGTACGACGTGATTGTGCTCGATCCGCCCACGTTCACGCGCACACGGGAAAACGTCGAAGGCGCGCTGCGGGGCTACAAGGAAATCAACCTGCGCGCGCTGAAGATGCTTCCACCCGGCGGCATGCTGGCCACGTTCACGTGCTCGCATCACATCGACGCCGAGTTGTTCAAGTCAGTGGTCGTCGAGGCCGCGGCTGACGCGAAGCGGACCGTGCGCTTGGTCAAGGTGCTCACGCAATCGCCCGACCACCCGATTCTGCCCGCCATTCCCGAAACCGAGTATCTGCGTGGCCTGCTGCTTGAGGTGGTGTGATGGAACCAAAGCTGGAGGAACTGAAACAGCGCCTCGCGGAAATCAACGACCTGCGCTCCGCCGCCTCCGTCCTGAACTGGGACCAGATGACCTACATGCCGCCCGGCGGCGCCGCGGCGCGCGGACGGCAGGTGGCGACACTGGAGCAAATCGCCCACGAGAAGTTTACCCATCCTTCCATCGGTCGCATGCTCACAGAGCTGCGGTCGCTCGAGCGAACCTTCCCCGCCGATTCGGACGAGGCCGCCCTGATTCGCGTTGCCCGCCGCGATTACGACCGCGCGGTGAAAGTCCCTCCCGCATTCGTCGCAAAATTCAGCGCGCACCAATCCGCCACCTACGAAGCATGGGTGAAGGCGCGGCCCGCCAACAATTTCAAGTCTGTGCGTCCGTACTTGGAAAAGACCCTCGAATACAGCCGCGAGTTGGCGAACTATTTTCCCGGTTACGACCACATTGCCGACCCGTTGATTGATTTCGCCGACTACGGAATGAAAGCGGCGACGATTCGGACGCTGTTTGCGGAGTTGCGGAAAGAACTCGTGCCCATCGTGCAGGCGATTACCGCGCAACCAACCGCGGACGACGCGTGTCTCCGCCAGAATTTCCCCGAAGCCCAACAACTGGGGTTCGGCTGCGCTGTTGTCAAACAACTCGGCTACGATTTCCAGCGTGGTCGGCAGGACAAGACGCACCACCCATTCTGCACGACATTCTCACTCGGTGACGTGCGCATTACGACGCGCGTGAAGGAAGACAACCTCGGCGACGCATTGTTCAGCACCATTCACGAAGCCGGCCACGCGATGTATGAGCAGGGGATTCGGCGCGAGTTGGAAGGCACCCCGCTGGCGCGCGGGACTTCGTCGGGCGTCCACGAAAGCCAGTCGCGGCTCTGGGAGAACCTCGTCGGCCGCGGTCGCGGTTTCTGGCGGTTCTTCTACCCGAAACTGCAGGCGGCTTTTCCCGCGCAACTCAGCAATGTTCCCCTCGACGTGTTCTACCGCGCCATCAACAAGGTCGAGCGCTCGCTGATTCGCACCGATGCCGACGAAGTGACCTACAA
>JBGOTY010000308.1:0-4394 GCA_041476745.1 Verrucomicrobiia bacterium
CTCTCTCCAGCAGGCAAAGAACCAGTCGTGGATGTTGCGGGCGTAGTCGTCCATGGGAACCTTTCTGCGAGGGATGCTCGCTGTTGAAAAGAGCACACCCCGAAGTTTTTCGGCGAGGGGAGATGGGCGTCGAAAAATGTCAAGGAGGAACGTATCGGAGACGGCGGGGGGAGGGGGTCGAGAAACGTAGTATCCTTGACACCGTAGGCGAAGGGGTACAATCGGCTCACAGCGAGGAGAGCCTTACATGGTCAACTCATAAGGGCGTGTCGTTGGGAGTGCTTTAGGGATTCAGCGCCAAAAGACATTCAGGAGCATGAGCGATACATTTAGGAGAACTGGGAATTCAGAGTAACGAGCGAGTGGATCGGGTCGGTTGAGGCCCGAAAGCGTTGGCGTTACGCTCCGGGGCAACGGGCGGTGTAGATTTTGCCGAGCTGGTATTCGAAGAAGGCTTTGCGTTTGTCGCGCGTGGCCTGAAACGTGGGGTTGGTCGCGAGCAACCAGCAAAACTCAATCCATTCACCCAATTTCGCAGGAGGAAGCTTTAGCTTGTTCATTCGAATCACCATTCGTCCCTGGAACAAGGAGTGGTAAGTAGCAGGGTTCGTGCGCGGTTGTGACAGACTGCGAAATCAGCGGTGTTCGGGCGTCTTTCGTGTGACACACTGACCGGGGCGAATGAGGCAGGGGCAAGTTTGCGACTCTCAATCGCAGGGATGCAAAAGGTGTGGCTTCCAAACTCGGCAACGAGAAGCCTTTCGCCTTGCTGGTGCGTCGGGCGGTGTGTTAGCTTTCGCCCGCTTTTATGAGGAGAGGGGGGCAATCGCTGTTGTTGGTCATGGCGCTGCTGTCGCTGGCAGCAGGCGTGTCTGCCGACGAGCCGGCGACCAATGCCGCTGCCGAAACCCTGGGGCCGCCCTCGACCGTTGACGCCGAAACCATGACGTTCGACCAGGCCTCGAAGACCTATATCGCCGACGGCCATGTCGTGATCCACGACAAAGACGCCACCCTCCAGGCCGATCACGTGAAGTATAACGCGGTGACGAAAGAGGCCTGGGCTGATGGGCATGTACGTCTCAACCGCGCGGCCCAGGAATGGGTCGCTCCGTCGCTTTACTATAACTTCGACACGCGCGCCCTGAAGACCCCGCAAGCCGACGGCTTCGTCGATCCGGTCTATGTCCGAGCCGAAAACTTCGAGCAGGCGAATACCAATCATTATGTCTTTACCCACGGTTCCGCCACGACCTGTGATTACGACAAGCCGGACTACCGCTTCGTTGCCACGCACGGTGAGGTTTGGCCCGGCGACCGCGTCGTGCTCTACAATGTCACGCTACGCTTCGGAAACACTCCCGTTGCCTGGTTCCCGATTATCGTCTTTTCGCTGAAGGGCGACATGCCTCCCATCGTTGTCTCGGTGGGGGATAATACGCGGTCGGGATTCTTCCTCTTGTCGGCTTTCACCTGGAAACCGACCAAGGATCTGCAGGTGACGGTGCACGCCGACGAGCGGACACGGCGCGGGTTCGGGTCGGGCGCGGATGTGCAGTACCGAATGGGGCCGGACGGGCAAGGGTTGTTGACGGGTTACTACCTGAACGACGCCAACCCGAAGGACAATACGTTCGGGGAAAGCAACGTCGACCACAATCGCTACCGCGGCGAGTGGCAACACAAGCAGTACTTTACCAATGACGTTGCGGTCACGGTTGATCTCACCAAGCTCAGCGATTCCGCCGTGATGGAGGATTTTTTCAGGGAGGAGTTCAACCACAACCGCGAGCCCGGCTCCGTCGCCGACATCACCAAGCGCGGGCCGGATTATACACTCTCGTTTCTCACCGCTCCAGAATTTAACAAGTTCTTTGCCGGGGTCGAGCGTTTGCCCGAGGCGAAGCTGGCGGTGGATCGGACCCGGTTGGGCAACACGCCGTTCTTTTATGAGGGAGAGAGCAGCGTCGGGCAGTACCATAATGTACCCGGTAACACGAATGTGCTGGGCAGCGTGGCAGACACGAATTTTGTCGGGAACGCCGTGCGCGCCGACACCTTTCACCAAATCGTTGCGCCGCAGATGCTGGGAGGGTGGCTTTCCGTGATTCCGCGGGCGGGGATACGTGGTGACTACTACTCGCGGTCCCCGGATGACGGACCCGATCAGGACGGCGTAAGTCGCGTCGTCTATGATCTTGGCACGGAAGCTTCATTTAAGATCTCCCGGGAGTGGGACGATGTGCACAACGACTGGTTTCGCATCGATGGCCTGCGGCATATTCTGCAGCCGTTTGCCGACTATCAGTGGGTGCCGAATCCCAACCAGACGACCAATGATCTTTTCCAGTTCGATTCCGTGCGAGACGTAACCCTGCGCGGCGGCGACTTGCTGTCGGTGACGCGCTATTCGCCGCTGGAGTTCCCGGCGTACAACACGATCGACTCGATCACCGCGGAAAACACGGTGCGTTTCGGGTTGCGCCAGACGTTGCAGACACGGCGTGACGGTCAAGCCTGGAACCTGGTCGATTTAACAGGCTGGACGGACTGGCAGATTGAAAATGGCAAAGGGCAGACAAACTTTTCGGATTTTTTTGGGACGATGGAACTGCGGCCGTGGCGCTGGTTGTCGCTGGACACATTTGCGCGCTATGATCTGAATGGCGGCGTGCTGCGCGAGTTCAACACCGAAATGCGCGTGATCGATACCGACCGCTGGATTTTTGGCGTGGGAACACGGTATTTGAAGGACGACAGCAACCTCGTTACCGGCGATTTTGCGTATCGGTTGACCCGGCACTGGACCGCGCGCGTGTACCAGCGCTACGATATGGAAGACGGCACCTGGGAAGAGCAGTCGTACACGCTACGGCAGGAAACGCATGACTGGTTCATCGATTACGGTTTCCGTAACCTCGGCCGGCACAAGCAATTCGGCCTGCTGACGCAGAAGGATGAGATGACGGTGTTCTTCAGCGTGACGCTGAAGGCGTTTCCGAAAAATGTCGTGACGGTGAACTGAGTTGATCAGGGAGTGTACGGATTATTATGGTTAAGATAAGCATTGTCGGAACCGGATACGTCGGCCTTGTGACGGGCGCTTGCTTCGCCGAAGTCGGGCATCAGGTGATTTGCGTCGATAACGACCTGAAAAAAGTGGAGACGCTGCAAGCCGGCGGCATCCCGATTTACGAGCCGGGCCTCGAAGAGATGGTGAAACGGAACGTCGCCAACGGGCGGCTGCGCTTCACGGGGCAGATCGCCGATGGCGTGAACAACTCCGAGGTGATTTTTATCGCCGTGCCCACCCCCCCCAAGCCGAACGGCGATGTAGACATGAGTTTTGTGGAGCGGGTGGCGCGCGAGATTGCGGCCACCATGACGGAATACAAGATCGTCGTGGATAAATCCACCGTGCCCGTCAAGACCGGCGAAAAAGTCGCGGAGACGATCAAGCGCTACAACAAACACAAGGTCGATTTTGACGTCATCAGCAACCCGGAGTTTCTGCGCGAGGGCTGTGCCGTGCAGGACCTGATGCAGCCCGACCGTGTCGTGATTGGCGTTGGCGGCCCGCGTCCCGTGGCGAAGATGAAGGAGGTTTATTCACCGTTCAACGCGCCGATCATCGTGACCGACATCAACAGCGCGGAACTGATCAAGCATGCGTGCAACTCCTTCCTCGCGCTGAAGATTTCTTATACCAACGCGCTGTCCGTCATCTGCGAAGCCAGTGGCGCGAACATCTCGGATGTCGTTCATGGCATGGGCCTGGATAAACGCATCGGACGCGAGTTTCTCAATGCCGGCCTCGGCTACGGGGGTTCGTGTTTCCCGAAGGACCTCAGTGCGTTCGTGCATATTGCCGAGGCGCTGGGCTACGAATTTCGCCTGCTCAAGGAAGTCCAGCAGATCAATTCCGGCCAGATCGTGCGTTTTCTCAAGAAAGTTCACGACACGCTGTGGATCGTCAAGGACAAGACCATTGGCGTGCTGGGGCTGGCGTTCAAGCCGAACACGGACGACATGCGGCTCGCGCCATCCTTGGAAGTCATCCGCCCACTGCAGAAGGAGGGCGCGAAAATCCGGGCCTATGATCCGAAGGCGATGGAAAAAGCGCGTGAGGTTTTGCCCGGTGTTGAGTTCTGCGATGATGCATATGCCGTCGCTATGGGGGCGGATGCGCTCATCATTTGCACGGAGTGGGATGAATTCCGCCAACTCGACCTTGAAAAGCTGCGCGCGGTGATGAACCAACCGATTGTGCTGGATGGTCGCAATTTGTTCAACCCACAGAAGATGACCGAACTGGGCTTTGACTACAAGAGCATCGGCAGGTGACATGCGCCGCGGTGCGGTCATTCTGCTCCTCGTTGTCGCAGCGTGCGCTC
>JBGOTY010000309.1:0-4367 GCA_041476745.1 Verrucomicrobiia bacterium
AACCAGGACATCAAGACGCTCTCCGCGCTTGCCAACCTCGCCGCGGTGGCCATCGAAAACGCGCGGTTGCACGAGAAGGTCGTGGACGTGGAAGAGCAACTCCGTCACAACGAGCGCCTGAGCACGCTCGGCCTGCTGGCCGCCGAGGTCGCCCACGAAATTCGCAATCCGCTGACGGTGATGAAGATGTTGTTTCATTCGCTCGATTTGAAATTCCCGCCCGAAGACCCGCGGGCGCGCGACGCGGAGATCATGGCCGAAAAGATGGATCACCTGAACAAGATCGTCGATCATTTGCTCGGCTACGCGCGCTCGACCGAGCCGACCCTGGAACTGGTGGACGTCAACGACCTGCTCGACGACGTGCTGTTGCTCACGCGGCAGAAGTTGAGCCAGCAGAAGATCGAGTTGGTGCGGAAATTTGGCGAGGGACTGCCGAAGGTGCGCGCCGACCGCGGCCAGATCGAGCAGGCGTGCTTGAATTTGATTCTCAACGCGGCCGACGCGATGGCTCGGGGTGGAACGCTGACGGTTTCCTCGGCCATGCAACACGGGCCCGCGAGCGCGATGGTGTTGTCATTCACCGACACGGGGATGGGCATGGCGCCCGAGAAGCAGAAGCAGATTTTTGAGCCGTTTCTCACCACGAAATCGCACGGCACCGGTCTCGGCCTGGCCATCGTCCAGAAAATCGTGGAGGCCCACCGCGGGAAGATTGAGGTCAAGAGCGCGCCGAAGAAGGGAACGACCTTTCGGATTCTGCTGCCGGTATGACGTCGGCCACGCCCCGCAATCACCGCGCGAGGCGGGCGCCAATCACGGCTTTGCTTCTTCCCCAGCGGCGGGCGCGGCCGGTTTTTCGGAAAGTTTCTTCAACAGCGCTTCCAGTTCCGGGTCGGGCTTGGCGCCCAGGTCGAGCGCCTTCTTATAATGATAGCGGGCGAGTTCCACCTTCGGGTTGCGCTGCTTGGCGTAAACGACGGCCAGATTGAAATGGGCGTCGGCATATTGCGGGTTCATCTCGATGGCGCGCCGGATTTCCAGTTCGCCGGAGGCACCCCAGCCCTTCTCGCTGAGCACGATGCCCAGGTAGTTATGCGCCTCGGCGTTGTGCGGGTCGATCGCGACGGCCCGGTTCAGTTCCGCATAGGCGTCCTCAATCGCTCCCTTGCGGAAGTAGACCACGCCGAGCAAGGAACGTGTGTTGCTGTCGTTGGGCGCGGCGGCGGCAGCTTTGCGCAAGTACAGTTCGGCATCGTCGAGACGATTTTGCTGATAACGGATCACGCCGAGATTGGCGAGCGCGACGGTGTTGGTCGGCTCCAGACCCAGAACGGCGTCGTACTTGGTGGCCGCAGTATTGAAATCCTTCAACGCGAGCGCGGCGCGGCCTTCATTGAGCAACTTGCGCACATCGGGCGAGGCCGGTACCACCACTTCCGTCTTTTCTTTTGGGGCCGCCTCGGCCGGCTCGGTGTTTTCCTTCTTCGGTGCGGGAGGAGGCGTCTTCTTCGCGGTCGCCGGAGGCTTCACGGTCGCCGGAGGTTTCACGGGCGCCGGGAGCGTCGCGGGTGGCGGAGGTTTCACGACAGTCGGTGGCTTCGCCGGAGCGCTGGTCTTTGGCTTCGGCGGTTCCGCAACGACTGCTTCGTTCGTCGGCTCAGCCTTCTTTGGCGCAGTCAGCGTGGCGACCAACTTGCCGCGGCCCGACTCCTCCATCGATGGGGGCGGTGGCGTCGGTCGTGGCTGCGGTTTGGGTTCTTCCGGTTTGGGCGGCTGGGCCTTGGCGACCGGCTGCGGGCGGGGGCGCGGACGCCAGCCGCGAAGCTCGGGGATGGACGGGCCCGCGTTCTCTTCGTTTTCACCGGTGGTAACGGAGTCCGAGGCTTTGCGCTCCGCGATGATCCGCAGCAGCGCGTTTTCCTTTCGCAACTGGCGGATGATTTCGTCGTCCTTGTCGCTGCCGGCCTTGGCCGCGGTCAGCTTCTTGTTCGTGTCGGTGAGCTGGCCGATGACCTCCTCGTACGAACGGCGCAACTCCACGTTGTCCGTCTGCGCTTTCTCGAACGCCTGCCTGGTGGTCCCCAACTCGAGGCGCGTCTGCTGGAGGTCCTGTTTTGTCTGCTGCAATTCGCCGCGGGCCTGGGCGAGTTCCGACCGCAGTTGTTCCACGTCCGATGTTGCGACCGGCGCGTTCGTGGCCGGCGCCGTGGAAGCGGCTGCCGCCGCGCGTTCGCGGGCTTCCACGATCTCGGTTTGCGCGGCCGCCAGCTTCGCGGAGAGGTCCTGGTTCGTCTTGAGAAGCTCTTCGATTTGCGGCGTGGTCTGCGTCGGCGCAACCTTGCTAAGTTGCTCCTGCAGTTTGGCATTCAGTTCGTTGCGCGCAGCCTCCAACTGCTCCACCTGCTCATGGGCGCGCTGCAGTTCCGAGGTCAGTTGCCGGACCTGCTCACTCTCGGCCGCCGTTGCGGGATTGGTAGCAGTGATGGACACGACAGGCTGTGCGGGCTGCGGCACGGGAGTCTCGGTCGTTGTCGCGGGAGGCGCCGGTGGCGCCGGGGTGGGGGGTGGCGCCAGCTTTGGTTTCAATTGGGCCAGATGGTCGGTGATGTACGTGGTGCGGAACTCGATGATGTGCGGGTTCCAGTCGGGACTCTCCGTCTTGATCCCATTCAAGATGTCGAGCGCCCCACTGTACTTCAGGTTGGCCTTCGTCCAGTCGCTATCGTGAACGGCAGCATCACCCTCCTGGATGAGGAAGTACGCTTCGAGAAACCGGTCGCCCGGATCCGCCGCCGCCCAGGCGCGGACCGCCCCACCAAGGCACAGCGCAACCAAAGTACACAACCGGAGGGTCTTCTTCATCGCGCGGACTGTAACGAAAAGACCTTGGATTTGCAATGGTGGGATGTGTCCGCATTTGCATTCGTTGCGCTGTCGTCGCACACTGTGAATATGAGCGATTTGAATGCCATCCAGCGCACGGCGCAGCAGCAATTTGATCGGCAGAGCGACCGCTACGGCAAAGGCCACATCTTGTCGGATGTGGCGGACGTAAAGGACGCCCTGGGGCGGTTACCATGGCTGAAACCAGGCCGCGCGCTCGATGTCGCCACCGGCGCAGGGCACACGGGACTTTTCCTGGCCGGCGCGGGGTGGCGGGTCACCCTCACCGATATCTCTACAGCGATGCTCGAACGCGCCGCGGCCAGCGCGCGTGAGCGCGGACTCCGCGTCGAGACACGGCAACACACTGCCGAATCGTTTCCATACACCGACAGTTCTTTCGACCTCGTGACGTGCCGCGTGGCTGCGCATCACTTTAGCGATCCCGGCGCGTTTGTGCGCGAAGCGGCCCGGGTGCTGGAACCGGGCGGCGCGTTTCTCCTGATCGACGGTTCCATCGAGGACGGCCAACCCGTGGCGGAGGAGTGGTTGCACCACGTCGAGAAACTTCGCGACCCGAGCCACCATCGTTTCTTGAGCCAGGGAAGTTGGGCGCGGCTTTGCGAGAGCGACGGGTTGCCGGTCGTATTCTCCGAATTACAGCCGTTCAAGCAGCCGGACTTGAACTGGTATTTCGAAACCGCGGCCACGACGCCTGAGAACCGGGCACAAGTCCTCGAATTGGTTCGCCACGCGCCACCCGAAGCAAGAAACCTGTTCCGCCTCGCCGAAGAAGACGGCAAAATCGTTTGGTGGTGGCAGCGATTGGTATTGGGGGCCCGGAAAATGAAGGAGAAATCTTTGTCTGCGCCGCCTTCAGCGAGCCGGATTCCCTGAAAAGCGGGGTTGCCAAATGATTTAGGTTCGGTATGGTGTGAGCAGGATAACTTCGGGAGGAAACGATGAGCAAGGTACGAGTCCTGGTTGGCACAAAAAAAGGCGCGTTTATCCTGACCGCGGACGGCAAACGCGAAAAATGGAAAGTTAGCGACCTCCAACTTGGCGGCTGGGAGATTTATCATGTGAAGGGCTCGCCCGTTGACCCGAACCGCTTATATGCGTCGCAGAGCAGCGGCTGGTTCGGGCAGGTGTTGCAGCGCTCCGATGACGGCGGTAAAACGTGGGAGCCCCCGGGCGGCGGGGCGACCAAAACTCCCGAAGGCATGCCCAAAGGCGAGAGTAATAAATTCGTGTACGAGGGCGCAGTGGGCACCCACCTGTGGTACGACGGCACCCAGCATCCGTGGGAGTTCAAACGCGTCTGGCATCTCGAACCGTCATTGACCGATCCGAATACCGCGTACGCCGGGGTTGAAGACGCCGCCCTGTTTCGCACGACCGACGGCGGCAAATCCTGGCAGGAATTGCCGGCCCTGCGTAGCGCCAAGGGAAATCTCTGGCAACCCGGCGCCGGCGGGATG
>JBGOTY010000310.1:0-4357 GCA_041476745.1 Verrucomicrobiia bacterium
AAGGATTGCAGCGATTGGACGATATGCTGCGCCCCGCTATTATGTCTGGTGTGCTATCGGATATGCTCACCGCGAGTCTGGCAAAACATTCCCGCGTGCTGACCGAGAATAGGTATTTCAACGGTCATCCCGATCTGATTGTGCAGGGAGTCTATGCAGCCAACGCAGTCAAAGCTGGCGCTGACGGCATTGAGATCAAGACAACGCGGAAATCCGGTGGGGCGGTCGATACCCACGGTGCGAGAGAGCAATGGATGTGTGTTTTTGTCTACGACACTGACTCGGAAACAGAACCGGCCCGTGATCGTCACCCGATGACATTTACCGAGATCTACTTGGGAAAAGTCACCATCAAGGATTTTCGAAAGAATCCTCGAGGTGAATTGGGCACCCGGACTGCCACACTTCATCGTGAGGGCATCAAGAAACTCCGGGAAAACTGGATCTACCGTCTCTAAGGACTTCCGTTAGGATGAAACCGTACAAGCTTCGGGATGGCCCTGCCCGCGATGTCAAAGTAGTGCCTATCCTTTTCAATCCCGATACTGGCGTAGCCAATTGCCTCGGCCGCCGCCAACGTGGACCCAGCGCCAGCGAAGGGATCCAACACAGTTCCCTGGCCCAAGGGCAGGAGCGCTCGGACGACTTGCCGGAGGAATGCCTGCGGCTTGAGGCTGGGATGAGGGGCGAGCGAGCGCTCATTCTTTCGCGTCGGAGATGACGGAATTACATCGCCGAATGGCTTATCGGGAGCCGGACGCCGAAGTCCGCCCGTTTTCCATTTTCTCAGGTTGTCCTGGGCTCTGCCTTCCAGCGGTTTTCGATATACCAGCCACGGTTCCCACATCGAACGCGGCATTACACTCACATCGCAGAACTCCTTATGCGCGGCTTTGGGGCGGTCTCCACCGCGCATGGTCATGACCAGTCTGATGATTTCCCCCCTGCGTTCAAGACCAGCATCCGCCAAAGCTCCGGCCACAATGTAAGACAGAAGTGGATTGGATGCGACAACCACGTGCGCGCCCGGGACGAGTTTCGGCAGCAGCAGCCGTGTCCACACAAAGAAGAAGCTGCGCAATTCTTCAAGCTGCTGCGCAGTCAAAGTCGTAAAACGAGGCAGTGGAGATCTGACGTGACCATCAAAGGAAGGCGGAATTCGCCAAACTCCCCCTTTCCCGCTCCGAAGTTTCGATTGCTGCTCGGCGGTGTATTCATGCAGCCCATACGGAGGATCAGTGAGGACAGCCTGAAAACTGTTATCCGCTTGTTGCTCCAGCCAATCAAAACAGTCGGCGTGAATGAGTTGAGCGCGTCCGATATGCAAAGGGGGCTGCCAGGTTTCTTTGCCCAACAGACTTCGTTGAACTCCAAGTGTTGCCTCGCGACGCACGCTGTAAACGCCCCAATCCTGTCTCACGAAACTCTTCGGAGTATTCAGGCGGAGATAGGAACGGACGGACGATGTGGGTGTCGGCCCAATGACCTGGGACACGCGCTCCTGAATCTGTTTGATCGAAAGAGGTTTTGAGCTAAGAGATAATACTTGAAGAATGGCATCACGGACCCGTCCCGGCGCATACCTAGTCTCAGTCTCGCTCATGGCATGGATGTTAGACGTCTAGACGTCCCGTGTCAAGCGAACTACAGATACATCGCTTCCGAGGCGACGGCGCGGTATTCGTGGAGGATGGTTTCGAAGGCGATCGCCTGGGCTTCGACGCGCTTGCTGAGGGCGAAGAGATTGGGTGTCTCGACGGTGATGTCGAACGGCTCGGTCGCGCCTTTTGACAGCGGGCCAAGCGAGCCGGGGAATTTCTGGTTGATGATACCGTTCTGCGCAGGATGGCCGTCGATCACGGCGTCGGTATTGATCGGGATGACGCTGCTGGCCTGGAAGAGCGCGGGTTTCGCCAGGCGTTCACTCAGGATCGCCCCGGTGGCGTAGGCATACATGCCAAACGACTCATAGTCGCTGTGACCGCTGACGAATCCGATGAACTCGTGCGCGCGCAATTCGCGCTCCATGACCATCACCTCCTCTTCCATGCTGTTGCGGAAGAACTCACGGTTCAGGTCTCTGCCAGCGCCGTTCTCGCGCGTCATGCGTTCGTACCCAACGGGATTCACGCAGGGGTAAATCGTCAGCGAATAGTTGGAGACAAGTTGCGGGCTCCGCGCGAAGCGGCGCGCCAACTCCAGGGCGGCCAGGATGCCGTCCGGTTCGTCGCCATGCACGCCCGCCACGAGACAGATCGGCACTTGTACCGCGTACGGCGAAAGCGCAGGACGACTGACGATTTTCAAGAGTTCGTATTCCCGGCCTTCGAAGTTCAACCTGCCGATTCCCTGAACGTCAAACACGTCTTTCCCCAGGACGCGGATGGCGGCGACAAGGGAGCTGTAATCCTTTCGCCGCGTCGGTCCCATACTACGGAACTCGGACTGAAGCGCTGGCGGGAAGTCCTGTAAGGCGCAGTTAAAGCGCCCGTCCGCGAACATCTTGAGCACGCGCCACGGTTCGTCGCGTTCCCCTTCCCCCATCATCAGCTCGACCTCGCGCACGACGATGGCGAACTGTTCTGGAGTCAAGCTTGTCACACCCGCATCGTTGCCAGATAGTTTGCCGAGGGCAAGCCCATTTGCTAAGCTCCCGCCCCATATGAAGAAGGTACGCTTGGGCATCATCGGCTGCGGCAGTATGAGCCGCTATCATGGGCGAGTCTATACCACGCAGGTGCCGGATGTGGAAGTTGTCGCGCTTTGCGACACGCACAAGGACAATCTCGACCGCTATCAGCGGGAACTCTTCGATCCGATCAAGAAAAAACCGCCGACCTTTGCCGATTACAAGGACATGCTGGCCAAGGTGAAGCTGGACGCGGTGCTGATTGTCACGCCGCACAGCCAGCACTTCGAGCAGGTCAGTGCCGCGCTGGATGCGGGCTGTCACGTGTTGGTCGAAAAACCGATGGTGGTGAAGGTGGATCACGCCCGCAAGCTCATCAAGCACGCGGCCAAAGCCAAACGCGTCCTGAGCGTGGCGTTTCCGGGGACGTTTTCGCCGGAGTTTCAATACGTCCATGGCTTGCTCAAGAGCGGAGCGCTCGGCGACGTGATTGCAGCGGACGCGTTTGTCGCGCAAGCGTGGAAACAGTCCACGAAGGGGACCTGGCGGCAGGAACCCGAAGCAGCCGGCGGCGGACATGCCTACGATAGCGGTGCGCACGCGTTCAACGCGCTGCTCTATCTGACGGAGCTTCGTCCCCGCGAAGTCTTCGCATGGACCAACAATCGCGGCGCGCCCGTCGATATCACCTGTAGCGCCAGCATCCGTTACGAGAACGGCGCGCTCGGCACCGTGCTCATCAATGGCGAGTCTGTGGTCGGTTGGGACGAAGGCGTGCGGATTTCGACAACGCGCGCCGAATTTCAGACCAGCATCCATGGAGGACGACTCCAGCAATGGGGCGCGGACGGCAAACTGTTGCGGTATCCGGTGGTGCCCACCGTGCCGACGTTGCAGCAATGGTTTATCGACTGCGTTCTGGGGAAGGCGGAAGACCCGGCGCCGGCGGTGTGGGGCCTGCGACAGGCCTTGCTGATGGAGGCTCTCTATGAGTCTGCGCGAACGGGGCGACCGGCCAAAGTAGAAGCAGAATAGATTGATCTGGTTTTCGCTGGCGGTGACCACAGTGCCGGCCACGCCTGCAAATTGACGTGGCGACGGGGCTTTGCTAAGCTTTTGGTGTGGCCGATACCCTTGTCATTAACGAGATTTTTCACAGCATTCAGGGCGAGTCCTCTTTTGCGGGGTTGCCGTGCGTGTTTGTGCGGTTGACCGCCTGCAACCTGCGCTGCACGTGGTGTGATACGACGTACTCGTTCCACGAAGGTGCGCCGATGAAACTCGGCGACGTGATTGTGAAGGTGCTGGAGTACAACTGCCCGCTGGTTGAAATCACGGGCGGCGAACCCTTGTTGCAACCGAATGTTTTTCCCTTGATGACGCGGCTTTGTGATCTGGGGAAGAGAGTGTTGCTGGAGACAAGCGGTTCGGTGGACGTGTCGTGTGTCGACCCGCGCGTGGTGAAGATCATGGACCTGAAATGTCCCGGCAGTGGCGAGTGCGGGAAGAACCTGTACGACAACATTCGTCATCTCGACAAGAAGGATGAGGTGAAGTTCGTCATCGCCGACCGCGCCGATTACGATTGGGCGAAGCAAATGATAAGCGAACATCAGTTGGCCAACGGCTGCACCGTCCTGTTTTCAACCGTCTGGGGCAAGCTGCCGCTCAAAACGCTTGCCGAATGGATTCTAGCGGATAGACTGCCCGTCCGCATGCAGACCCAGT
>JBGOTY010000311.1:0-4339 GCA_041476745.1 Verrucomicrobiia bacterium
CCCGTTATCCACTGGGGGGTCATTTGCTTTCGCAATACCACTTTCTCGCGGGCCTCGTGAAACTCGGTTACGAAGTCGTCTTCCTCGAACATCACGGCTGGGACCAGGCGTGTTACGATCCGCGCACCAATACCATGAGCGATGATCCGGCCTATGGGCTCGGTCAAATCCTGCCATTTTTCGAGCGCATCGGCATCCGGCGCTGGTCTTACGTGGACGCCACAGGGAAATGGCACGGCCTGCAACGTGACGAAGTGAAGAAGTTGTGTAGCCGGGCAGATTTCGTCCTGTGCGCTTCCTCGACCACGTGGCTTGAGGAGTTGCGCGACTGCCGCACGCGCATCTTCATCGACATCGATCCGGGGTTCACACAATTCAAAATGTCGCCGACGCCCAATATTTCCTGCGCCGGCTACGCGTCGCCTTACGATTTCAATTTTCACTTCACCTTCGGGGAACGCATCGGCAGACCAGGCTGCCCGATACCGACGCATGGACTACGCTGGCAGCCATTTCGCCAGCCACTGGCCCGGGAATTGGTTCAACCACGATACACAACGCAGGCCAAACGGTTCACGACCGTCATGAGCTGGACCGCCTATGGCAGCGTCGATTATCAGGGAGTGACGTACGGCCAGAAAAACGTCGAGATGCTCAAGTTTCTCGATCTCCCCCAGCGCGCGGGTAAGGTGTTCGAGATCGCCCTCGGCGGAGTCGGCGCTCCCGCGCAACAACTGGGAGCGGCAGGCTGGATCATCACCGCGGCGCTGGCCGCAACCCGGAGTGTGGACGCCTATCTCGATTACCTCGGCAACTCGCGCGGCGAATTCAGCGTGGCCAAGGACGGGTACGTGAAGACGCGTTGCGGTTGGTTCAGCGACCGCACGGTCGCGTATCTCGCCTCAGGCAAGCCAGTGATCGTCCAAGACACCGGCTTCAGCGAATTCCTGCCGTGTGGCGAGGGACTCTTTGCCTTCCAGACGGTAGCCGACGTCGCGGGCGCCGTGGAGGAAATCGGAAAGGACTACGAGCGCAACTGCCGGGCGGCGCGACGGATTGCCGAAGAGTATTTCGATTCGGACAAAGTGCTGCGGGCAATGCTGCAGTTATGTGACCTGCCGGCGCCACGCTAATCAGGTTTCACAAACTTCTTTGGAGCGTTGAGCTTGATCAATTTCAGGTCTTGCGCGCAAAGATCCAGCACCGCCGTCGCCAGTCGCACACTGCGGCGCGTGCGCAGATGAAGGTATCCCACCCAGAGACCGATCAGCACCAGCGGCAAACCCGTCAACCCCCACAGCATCCACAGCTGAACTTGCGATGATGGCAACGCCAGCGCCCACCACACTCGTGACGCGAGACACATACCGGCCATCACTCCAAAGAAGGACATTTTTCCGAGCAATGTCCAGCCGCCATCGAGGCGCGCCCGCAACAGGCGCTTCTCCCCGCCGTGGTTCTCCGACACGGTCTTCACAAGCACCTTGCTGAAACGGTCACCGTAGATGGTCACATCAAACTCATCCCAACCGCTGTCGGCCCGCGACTGCCACTGATCGCGGTCGAGCAATTCCAGTAGCGCTTCCAGAAACGTGAAGCGCTCAATGCTCTTTTCGTTCCAATAATTGAGCGTATGCACGGAACCCAGTCCTTCCTGCTGCGCCGCCAGGGCGCGCACGGTTTCGCGCGCTGCAACCGGTGTCTCGGAGCGGCGCAAGCGCCACCCGTATCTCGGCCACCCGCGTACAATCGGCTGCAACAGATACAGGATCGCCACCAGCAGCCGCGACCACCAGCGCGTCTGCCACGGTGGCAACTCGACGCGCACCGCCGCGACCGTCGCCATGGCCAGGCTCGCCAGCACCGTCAATACCGGCAACGGCCACAAGGCCGGCCAGACCGTCGCGAGTAGAAATGCACCCACCGTAAATAAGACATGCCATTCCAGGCTCGTCAAGACCGTCAGTAGTCCGCTGGGTTCGGGCGTGTACAGCGTCTGGAAAAGCGCGCTGCCGAAGGTGCCGTGGTAAATCACGAACTTACCGAAGAACCCGGCGATTTTCGACGGGCTGTAAATGCGGCCGCGCCAGCGCATCCCGCCAAGGCTGTTGAAGTATTCCGGGTGTTTGCGGCGCAACAGCGACTCCGCGACACCGTAACCGCGCTGCTGCTTCAGGTAGGCCTGGATGGTGTTGCGACGGTAATGCCAGACAAAACCCGCGTGGGAAAAGGCGATCTTGCGGCCTCGCTGGAGCAACCGCCAACAAATGTCCACGTCGTCGCCCGCCGCGCGAAACTGCGCGTCGAACCCATGAGCCTCCTCGAGCGCCCACTTCCAAAAAGCCATGTTACAGCCGGGAATGTGCTCCGCGTTGCGGTCGTCGAGCATCACGTGCGCTGGGCCGCCCGGCGAAACCGCGACACACCCGGCGATGGGACTGTCCTCGGGCGGTGGAAAATTGTGGCCACCGATCGCGCAGGCGTCGGTCTTGAGCAAATCCCCAACAAGGTAGTACAGCCAGTCTTCGTCGGCACGGCAATCGCTGTCGGTAAACGCGACGATCTCCCCCGTGGCGGCCTGGATGCCGGTGTTGCGCGCGGCGCTCAACCCCATGTTCGACTGGTGGATTGCGCGCACGGTCGGGTAGTGGGCCGCGACGCGCGCCGTGTCGTCCGTCGAACCATCATCCACGAGGAGGATCTCGTACCTCGGATAATTCAGGTGCGTGAGCGAATCAAGGCACGACGGCAGCGTGCGCGCACCGTTGTAGCTCGCCACCACGACGCTCACCTTCGGGTATTGCGGCAGCGGGAAGTGGGGGGCGCGTTTGTACTGCTCGGCCACGGCGTGAAACGCCCCACGCGGTTTGCGGTCCCGCGTGGTCAGCCCGAAAAACCAATTCTCAATTTGATGGCCGCCGGTATGCCAGTCGTCCGTGAACGCAAAAAGAAACATGCCCGCCAGGCCGGCGCGGAAGGCGATCTCGATGTGGCCGCTGAGAATCTGCGCCTTGGCGTCCTCGCCTTCCCGCATGGAGTCGACGCCAAACTCGGCCAGCAGCAGCGGTTTGTCGCCCGCAATATTCTGCAAGCGGTCGAGGTAGTTTGCAAAGGGACGCGGTTCATGGAGGTAGACGTTGAAGCTGACAAAATCGAGACTGGCCGGCTGCAGGAACTCCGTCGTGGGAAAATTGACGAAGGTGACGAGCCGTTGCGGGTCCACCTCCTTGACAATCGCGGCGAGCCCGTCGATAAAATGCGCAATGCGCTTCGCACCGTACCAACGGGCGATGTCCGGCGGGATTTCGTTGGCCAGTGTGAGCGCGAACACGGCGGGATGACCCGCCAGCGCTTCGGCCGCCTGACGCGTCGCATCCCGCGCGAACTGGATCGTCTCGCGATCTTCCAGAAAGCAGGTGTGCTTGGGCCAATAGTAATCCACGAGCACTTTCAATCCGTGCTGCTGCGCCAGGTCGAGGAACCAGCGCGGCGGCACGTGATAGACGCGCAGGCAATTCGCGTTGAGTTCCTTCATCAACACGAAATCGCGTTCCACCTGTTCGGGCTTCGGGAAAGTGCCGCCGGCTTGGTCGGGCTTGAAGGGACCGTAGGTCACGCCACGGGGATGAAATTTCTGTGAGCCGACGCGGAAGAACTTGCCTTCCGTCACCACCCGTTCCGTCGGCGCAACCATGGTCGGTGACTTGGTCCGCGCCACATCTGTCCTCGTCGCCCTTTCGAGGGACTTTACTGGTGGAGTGACAATAAGTTGGGGAGTTGGCACAAATTCCTCATGGTCGAGGACGCTTCCTCGACTTGCACCTTGCATCAAGTTTGTACCAAATACTCGTCGCATCGTCAATCCAACCCTGACTTGTTCAGATTGACGCTTACATCGCGGGATTATTCAACAAACCGGGAAAGTTCGGCAGAATCAGCTTTCCTATTCGGTTTTCTTGGCGGCTTGCGCTTCGGTGACGACCTTTTGGGCGACGTGGTGGGGGACTTGTTCGTAGTGGGAGAACTCCATCTCGAACGAGGCGCGACCCGCCGTAATCGAGCGCAGCTCACTGGCATACTTGAACAACTCCGCCTGCGGCACCTGCGCCTTGATGGCCTGCATGCCGTCCGCGGTCTCGACGGTGAGAATGTGACCGCGGCGGTGGTTGAGATCGCCGGTGATGTCGCCCATGTATTGGTCGGGCACATAAACGGTGATATTCATGATCGGTTCGAGGAGCGCGGGGCGGGCTTTTTGCATCGCTTCCTTAAAGGCGTGCAGGCCCGCGATCTTAAAGCTGATTTCGTTGGAATCGACGTCGTGGTACGAGCCGTCGTA
>JBGOTY010000312.1:0-4332 GCA_041476745.1 Verrucomicrobiia bacterium
CACGGACTGACCGTGCTGCCGTTTTGGGTGAGCGAGCGCGCCCCGACGTGGCCGGAGGATTTGCACGGTGCGATCGTCGGGCTGAAGAATTCCAGTTCGGCGCTGGACATTCTGCAGGCCACGCGGGAAGCGGTCTTTCAGCGGTTGGCGCAGATTGCCGAATTGCTGCCCATCCGGAAGTTCGCGATTTCGGGCGGCATCCAGAAATCGCCGGCGGACATGCAACGACTGGCCGACGTGCTGGGCCGCAGCCTGGTCGTCTGTAGTGAACCCGAGGCATCGCTGCGCGGCGCGGCGGTGTTCGCGCTGGAGAAACTGGGTGTCGCCGTACCCCCGCCGCCCGCGGGGCGCGTGATCCATCCGCGTTTGCGGTTTTCACGTCAACATGCGGCGGCGAGAGAGCGGCAACTGGAACTGGAGGAATTAATGCGCGGGTTTGCGGCGAACGAGTGAGGCGGTGCAGTCGCTCAGGTTCGCTTCGTTGAGATCGCTTCCAATGCGAGGTACAGCGCGTGCGTGCCGCTTCGGCCATGTCCCTGCGCCTGGACGGCCCGGTAGAGTTCGTGCACCAGTTTCAGTCCCGGCAGCGCGAGATGCATGCGCTCGGCTTCCGCGAGGGCGATCTCCATGTCCTTGACGAAGTGGTCCACGAGAAAACCCGGCGCGAAATTGCGCTGCAGGATGCGCGGGGCGAGATTGTCGAGACTCCAGCAACCCGCGGCGCCCCCGCGAATGGATTGCAACATGGTCTCGAGATTGAGTCTGGCCTTGTGCCCGTAGAGCAGGCTTTCGCAGATGCCAATCATTGTGCCCGCAATGACAATCTGGTTGCACATTTTGGCGTGCTGGCCAGCGCCCGGTCCACCCTGGTGAATGATGGTCTTGCCGAGGATTTCCAGCAGCGGCCGAGAGCGCTCGACCGCTCCCGCGTCGCCACCGACCATGATCGAGAGCGTGGCATTGCGCGCGCCGACATCACCACCGGAAACCGGCGCGTCGATGGCGTTAACGCCGCGCGCTTTGGCGGCTGCGTAGATCTCCTTCGACAAGCTCGGCTCGGTCGTCGTCATGTCGATGACAAGGCTGCCGGGTTTCACGTCCGCGAGCACGCCATTCTCACCAAAATAAACATCCCGCACATCGCGTGGGTAACCAACCATGGTGAAGAGGACGTGTGATTGGGCCGCCACGGCCCGTGGCGAATCGCCCCACTGCGCGCCCTTGTCCAGCAACGGCTGGGCCTTGGACTTCATGCGGTTGTGGACCGTGATGGCGTAGCCTTTGCCGAGGAGATGTCCGCACATCGAAAGGCCCATGACTCCCGTGCCGATCCAGCCCAGAGGGGTGGCTGCGGGCGGGATCGGTGTTGGGTCAGTGATTGCCATGGACAATCAAACTAGGCGTGCGGTCGAGAGGTTGTCAAACGCAATTGGTCTCGACGAGGCGGCACACTTGCGTGAGTCGGACGTGGTGTGCTATTCACTTAATGAATAGTGAACCACTGGTTCAAAAGACCATGACCACGCCGAAGGAGCAGCCTGAGCAGTTCAAAATTCGCGTTAAGGATTTGCCGTCCAGCTTGCTCGACAGTGTGGCGAACTTCGTTAGCCGCTTCTCGACGCCACTTATTTTGAACGATTCTCTCGCCGGTTCTGGGACCTTTATCAAGTGTGGACGAACGCATGGCATTTTGACTGCGCACCATGTTGTGCATAATCCCAAAGATCGTTCCCGCAGATTTGATTTCTCGTGGATAAGCCCACAACGTCTTGGGCTTCCCCTTGTTAACCGGCCACACCTTTTTGACCTCCCCATGCGGTCACTTGTTTGTGTAGATGTGGGTGTGCCCACGGATGAATATTCGGGGCCGGACCTCGCCGTTCTGATTCTTCCTGAGAGTGAAATCGGCAAGGTTACTGGCCGAATGTCGTTTGTTGATATTTCAGTCAAGCGGGAGGAGCGACTTGCGGAGGCGTTGGCGCCTAATGGCCTTTGGGCCGTCGCGGGTAGTCCTGCATATTGCCAGCGAACTCTGGGGCCGAGCCACGGTTTCGGTACAGTAGTTGACCATCCGTGCGCGGTTGCGTATGCGGCCATCGGTGAGCGAGCTGACGACGGTGAGTTTGATTTTTTGCACCTCAATTTCCATGCTTCGAGTGGCGACGAAATGCCCAGTAGTTTCGAGGGAATGAGCGGTGGAGGAGTTTGGAAACTCCGCTTGCAACAGAACCGCGAAACCCTTGCTCTGACAGTTGATTTCAACGCGACAATCCTCGCTGGGGTGTGTTTTTACGAAATACTGTCCCAGAAGAAACCAGAAGCATTGCGCTGCCACGGTGGCAAAAGCATTTATCAGAAGGTTTACGAGAAGCTAACGAACGTTGTTTGACAACGGTGTGGTCGTAGACTGTTGGACGCGCCGGGAGGGGGGTTGCAGCCGAAAGACGTTGCCAATAGGTGCTTCGATACCGTGTCGGGCGCAGTTGATCGTCATGCGGCAAGTGCCTAAATTGGCAGGAGTCGGGGCGTTGCTTTTGGGAAAACCGTCCACTACACTGGCCGCGATGAAAGCGGTCACGACGGCGCAAATCCGCGAACTCGACCAACGCACCATCGCCGCCGGCACGCCCGGGGAAGAACTCATGGAACGCGCGGGTTATGCCGTTGCGCGGGCCACGATTCAGTTTCTGAAGCGGCAGGACTCGCGCTCGGTCGTCCTCTTCGCGGGGAAGGGGAACAACGGCGGAGATGCCATTGTGGCGGCGCGGCATCTGGCTGGCGCCGGTTGCCAGCCTACGTTGGTATTGCTCTGCCGCCGCAACGAGTTGCCAGGCGGTTCGCTGCTGCATTTCCAGAAACTCGTCAGCGCGATTCGCGTTTTCGAATTGCCAACGCTCGACGAACTTTCCGGGATCGTGGCCGAAACGGAACCGGCGGTGGTCGTCGACGGCTTGCTCGGCACGGGACTGAAGGGCGAGGTGCGCGACCCGTATGCGACCGCGATCAAGGTCATCAACGGCCTGCATTTGCCCGTCGTGGCCATCGATATCCCCTCGGGACTCGACAGCGATACCGGTGAAATGCTGGGCGTTTGCGTTCGCGCGGATACAACGGTCACCATGGCCCTGCCGAAGATCGGCTTACTGAAACCGGCTGCAGCGGATTTCGTGGGCAACATTGAAGTCGTTGACATCGGCATTCCGCGGGAGTTGGTGGAGGAGATTTCGACCGACGTGGAACTGCTCACGGCCGAGGACGTCAGGTCGCTGTTGCCGCCGCGCCGTCGTTCCGCGAATAAGGGTGACTTCGGTCATCTGTTGGTCATCGCCGGCTCCGAAGGCTACACGGGCGCACCCGTGCTGACGGCGCACGCTGCGGCGCGCGCGGGCGCGGGGTTGGTCACGTTGGCGGTGCCGCCCAATATCTATCCCATCGTCGCGGCGCGATGCCCGCCGGAAGTAATGCCGCAGCCTGTGGACTTTGAGCAACTCAGTCCGAGTTATTTCGCGCGGTTTGATGCCGTCGCTATCGGCCCCGGACTCGGTCAGCAGGCGGAGACGCAAAAGATGGTCTGGAAAGTGGTGAGCAGTTGTCCGCTGCCGATGGTGGTGGACGCCGATGCGTTGAACGCGATGGGGCAGGGCGTGGCGGCGTTGAAGAAACTGCAGAAGCCGCTTGTGCTCACGCCGCATCCCGGCGAAATGGCGCGACTCACCGGCAAGACGGTGAAGGAAGTGCAAGCCGACCGGTGGGGCATGGCGGCAAATTTCGCGCGGGAGTACGGAGTCGTCATGGTCTTGAAAGGCGCGGGAACGGTGGTCACCGACAGGTCAGGCGGGCTCTGGATCAATTCGACCGGCAATCCCGGCATGGCCAAGGGGGGAATGGGCGATGCGCTCACGGGCATCATTGGCGCGTTCCTCGCGCAAGGTATGGCGGCGCTCGACGCCGCCCGCGCGGGTGTGTATATCCACGGCCTCGCCGGCGATCTCGCGAATGAGAAACTCGGCTCGCGCGCAATGCTAACGACCGATTTGATCGAACATCTCAGCCCCGCCTTCGCCACGCTGGACAAGGTGTGAAGACCGCGACAGTCGGAAAACTTCACGCTGGCCGGTGGGCTTTCAAGCGGGGGGTCGGTTGCGGCGGCGCGAACCGTACACCGCGGCAGCGCCGGCCAGCCAGAGCAGCAAGACATCCGGTTCGGGGACTACGACAAACTGTGTCACCAACTGATGGAGACCTCCGTCGCCCAATAGCGATACCTGCGCGAGGTTGAAGGCGTTGGAGGTGATGAAGTAGATCTGGACGTCGTTGCTGATGATCAGCAGC
>JBGOTY010000313.1:0-4330 GCA_041476745.1 Verrucomicrobiia bacterium
AGCCCGCTTCGAGGTCGGGGAGAATGACCGTCTTGCCCGGGTTGACGATTTTCGCGGTCTCGGCCATGAAATGAACGCCGCAAAAGAGAATCACATCGGCCGCGGTTTCCTTCGCCTTGAAGGACAGCCCGAGCGAGTCGCCCACGAAATCCGCCACATCCTGCAGTTCCGGCACCTGATAGTTGTGCGCGAGGATGACCGCGTTCTTGAGCTTCTTCAACTCGCGAACGCGTTCCTGAAGTTCGGTGGTGTCAGCCGGCGTAATCATGGAAACCAGCGCCTGCTTCAAGGTTAACGGATTCACCCGCTTTGTCAACGCGGGCCCGTGAACCTGAAAACCGCCGCCCGGCACTTGCTGATTGGCTGAACTTCGGCGATATTCGCGGCGGTCGCGGCACGGTAGCAGCTACCAATGCTGGGAGGATGTTTGAACAAGCCCGGATGATGGGGGTCGAAGATAACGTTATGAATAAATTAGCATCTCATTTTAAGGATTCGCAAACCAACCGCTGGTTCACCATTGGGCTGGCCGTATTCCTGACGGCTGCGTGCCCGGCCCTGTTCGCAGCCGCTACTCCAGTGGCAACGTCCAACAGCGATATCGACCTCGCCCGACATTTGGAAAATGCGTTCGAGAAGGTCGCTGACCAGGCGAGCCCATCGGTCGTCGTCATCACGACCCAGAGCAAGATCGGCGGCGGCGCGGAATCGACGGAGGGTGACGAGGGCGATAACAACCAGCAGTTCGAGGGCACGCCGTTCGAGTTTTTCTTCAAACACCTGCCGCAGGGCCACCCGCGCAACATTGACAAGCAGGGTTCCGGCATCATCCTGCGCAAAGACGGTTATATCCTCACCAACCAGCACGTCGTCGATGGCGCCGACTCGATCACCGTTCGCCTCAAGGACGGCACCGAGTACAAGGACGCCAAGGTCATCGGCACCGACGACCACACGGACATTGCCGTCATCAAGGTGGACGCGAAGGATTTGCCGGTCGCTAGGTTCGCCAACAGCGATGAGGTGCGGGTCGGTCAATGGGCCATCGCGATTGGCGCGCCGTATGAGCTGGACTACAGCTTTACGGTCGGATTCGTCAGCGCCAAGGGGCGTCCGCCGATGGGAGATCCGGGGATTGTGGCGACCATCGACTACATCCAGACCGACGCGGCGATCAATCCTGGTAATTCCGGCGGCCCGCTCTGCGACATCGAAGGCCGCGTCATCGGCATCAATACACTGATTCGCGGCCTGAGTCGCGGCATCGGCTTCGCCGTCCCGATCAATGTGGCGATGGATTCGGCCGAGAAACTCATCAAGGACGGCAAAGTCACGCGCCCGTGGATCGGCATTAGCATTGACGCGCTTTCCGAGAACAAAGAACTGGCGGAATGGGCCAAGCCCGTGAAGGATGGCGTGGTCGTGAGAGAGATCCACGCCGGCACACCCGCCGCCAAGAGCAGTCTCAAGCCGGCGGATATTATCGTAGCCGTCGACGGTGTGCCCGTGAAGGCGCCGCGGGACTTGCAGCGGCAAATTCTCCGCAAGGAAGTTGGCCAAAAAGTTATGCTTGACGTCGTGCGCGGTGGCAAGACCATCCAGGTCGCCTTGCAGACCGGCGAAATGCCCGACGTGGTCCAATACGCGGCGCGCGTACACCCGCACAAACCGAAAGCCGAAAGCGTGTTTGGCCTGACCGTGCAGACCTTGACCAAGGAGCTCGGCGAGCAGTTGAAGTTGGAGAATGCGGAAGGCGTCGTCGTGGTCAATGTCGCCGACGGCAGCGCCGCGCAGCAGAAAGGCCTGCAACGTGGCGACGTGATCACCGAGGTGGACCGGGTGCCCGTCCATTCGGCGGAAGATTTCAAGGCCGCCATCGACAAGATTGGCCCGGAAAAAGGCGTGCTCCTGTACGTACAGCGCGGCGGCACTTCGACTTTCGTTGTGCTGAAGGACTCCAAATAAGATTTGTTGTTCTCCAGTCGCGAGACCTCCCCCGGCTAGCCACGGGGGAGGTTTTTTTCTTTGGAAACACGGATGGCAGAACACAACTCGTCTCGTCGCGCGCTGAACGCAACGTCAAGGGTTGGCCACATCCACAACCGCTATTTCCGCTCGCCGATGATGCGGCTGATGCAGACCAGGCCGGCGATCTTGCCCTGCTCGTCTCGATAGGGAACCTTGCTCGTCGAGACCGGGGTTTTTTCACCGCGGTGATTCGTGAATTGCTCTTCACGGTTCAGCACGGGAATCCTGGCCTCCAGTACCGCCTGGTCATCGGCGCGAATCCGCTCCGCGAGTTCACGTGGATAGAAATCGAAAGCGGTCTTGCCGGCAATTTGCTCGACGGTGCGCACGCCGAGGAAGTTGCGATGGGCCGCGTTGTCCACCACGTAATGGCCCTGCGTATCGATGACGTAAACCAGGTCGGGCAGGCTGTCGACCAGGATGGGCAACAGATGATCGGCCATCATGCGCTCGGTGACATCGCGGCTGATGCCGACCAGTCCAACCACCGTGTCGTGGGCGTCACGCACCGGCACTTTGGTCGCCGTCACCCAGCGGGACTGCCCATCGGCGTGGCGAATGCGTTCCGTCTTGCTGATCAAACCCTGCCCCGATTCGAGGATCCGCCGCTCGTCGGCGAGAGCCGCCTGCGCGTGTTCCGCCGTGAAAAAATCGGCATCGCTCTTGCCGATGGCCTGATCGGGGGATGGCAGGCCCAGCACCGTGGCCTGGGCGCGGTTGATCCGGATGAACCGCGATTGCGTATCCTTGAAGTAAATCGTGTCGGGTATGTTGTCCATGAGCATTCGCAGCAACAACTGCTCGTGCGCCAGTTCCTTGGTGCGCTCCTGCACGCGTTGTTCGAGTTCATCGTTCGCTTTGCCCAAGACGATCATATGACCGCCAAACCATGCGGCGGCCAACGCCAACAGCGACACGATGGTCAGTCCGAGAAAATTATCGGCCAGTTGGTGGTTTGCGTCGGCCAACGCGATGGCGGTGGGGATGCTGACGCTGACGTAGGCATCCGCTTTTCCGCGCTTCCCGCCGATCGGAGAGAACGCGTAAATGCGCCGAACACCGTCGGCGTCGGCAACCTCCCCCGTTCCCCGCCCGCGATAGGTCGCGACGGACTTGAGCAAGGAAGATTCGGGCGCGAGCCGTCCGGGCGTTGTGGCTGTGGGGGGAGAAGAGGCCAGAACGGTCCCCTGCCGATCCACCACCACCAGCGACGCGCCTTCGGGCAGGATGACGAGGCTGGCGCCGCTCAGATACTTTGGATTCAGCGCCGCGAACACGACCGATTGGATGCGACCGGCTTCCTCGATGGGGTAGGCGAAATCGAGGGAGGCTTTGCCGGTGAGACGGTCGACTTGGCTCTCGCCCACGGTGAAGTCTCGCGTTTGAAGCGCCTGCCGAAACCAGCTTTGATCCGCCACCGTGACGGAATTGGTCAGGGGCACGGCGCTGCAAATGACGTTGCCCTCCGGCGAGGCCACTCCCAGCGTCGAATAGAACGAGTAGATCGTCAGCAACTTCGCCATTACCGTGTCGCAGGCCGCGGGGTCGCCGTTGCGGACCTCACGGGTCTGCGCCAGCCCGCCCAGAAGCTGCTGGGCGCCTTCAATCACCCGCGAGACATCGGCGGCGGTAAGGCTGGCGATCCGCAACAGGTTGTCATGGGCCGCCTCCGTTGCGACCTGACGCTGCACTCGGGCCGTGTACAGAATCAACCCCAGAGAGGGGATCACCGCCAGAAGAACCAGAAGAACCAGGCGCACCCGCAAACTACTGAGTGAAGTTGCTTTCATCGAGCCGTACCTCCCGTCATGTTGATTCGGTCGCGTTCAGCAGATCGAGGCTATTTTGCCCACAACCGTAAAATCCGCAAGGCAATTGCAGTAGGCCCGATTCGCGTCACGCGCGGCGTCATTGGCGGTGGGCTTGTCAGATGAGGGCGTTCTGTTACACTGGCGCGCGATGAAAATCGCGAAAGGGGCGTTGACGCGCCGGCTGCGAAGAATCCGTTGCCTGTTGCTGGACGTGGACGGCGTGTTGACCGATGGCAAGTTGCATTTCACGAGCGACGGGGAGGAGTTCAAGACGTTCGACGCGCAGGATGGCCACGGAATCGCGATGGCGCAACGCGCCGGGTTGACCGTCGGCTTTATCTCGGGTCGGCCGTCGAAGGCGACGGCGCGGCGGGCGGCGGATTTGGGCGTGAAGATTGTGCTGCAGAAACCGACGAACAAAATGGACATGGTCGAGAAGGTCAAGCGCCAGAACGGGTTTGCGAATGATGAGATCGCGTTCGTCGGCGATG
>JBGOTY010000314.1:0-4326 GCA_041476745.1 Verrucomicrobiia bacterium
CCCGTTGGGCAACGCCCCTCACGAGGACGCCCGTGCCACTATGGGAGGAAAGGGCCGAAGAACATGTGTTTCTGCGAAACGAACTCCCCAGTTAAGTGGCGTTATATGAATGTGTTAGGAATGCGGGGGTTGGAATTTGGCGAAGTAGTTTGCGAGGTCCGCCGTCGCTCTTCGAGCTATGGCGGACTCGCTGCTGTGCGCAGCTCGGGAGGGAACCAAAACATGCGTTTCTGCGAAACGAACCCACTCGAGGGTATGGCGAGTTGTTGCTTGCCGGGTGCTTGGGAAAGTGAGGAAATGGCTTTATGAAGAAGCGAGCGTTGATTGTTTGGGGCGGGTGGGAGGGGCATGAGCCGAAGCCATGCGCGGAGTTGTTTGCCGGGCTGTTGGCGGAACGGGAATTCGACGTGGTGGTGAGGGACACGCTCGATGCGTACACCGACGCCGAGTTGATGCAATCGCTGAGCCTGGTGGTGCCGATCTGGACGATGGGGACGATTACGAATGAGCAGGAGCGGGGACTGCTGGATGCGGTGAAGGGCGGGGTGGGCATTGCGGGGTGGCACGGTGGCATGGCCGACAGTTTTCGGTTCAATCCGGAGTACCAGTTCATGGTAGGCGGGCAGTGGGTGGCGCATCCGGACAACATCATCGAATACGAAGTGAACGTGGTGGACTGCGATGACCTGATCACGCACGGCATCGAGGACTTCACGATGCACAGCGAGCAGTATTACCTGCATGTCGATCCCGCGAATGAAGTGCTCGCGACGACGAGGTTCCACGGCCGGGTCAGCGCCCCGTGGGTCAACGGGACGGTCATGCCTGTCGTGTGGAAACGACGCTATGGCGGTGGCCGCGTGTTCTATTCTTCCCTCGGCCACGTGCGAAGTGATTTCGATGTTCCTGAGGCGCGCGAGATCCAGATTCGCGGGATGCTGTGGGCGAGCCGGTAACGAGATGCCGCGGGAGCTTTACATGAGACAACCGGAAGAAAAAGCTGGCTGCGGTAATGATTCGGTAACCTTTGCCGTGAGAAAACTGGCGGGAAAAGTTCGACGAGGACGAGAAGAATCTTTCGCTGGCAGAGAAGAACCGATATTCTGTTCCGAGCCAGGAAGTCAGACAACCTGAGACAAGCACACGCCGAAGATGGGAAACAGTGACTCCATGCAACGGTTCTTGAAAGCGCCGGTGATAGCGATTATTGCCCTGGCCCTCGCTGGTGGAGCCGGCGGCTGGTGGTGGCATGCGCGAAATGCTTCCCAGTGGTTTTTCCGCACGGCGCAGGTGAAGCGAGGCGATGTTGTTTTCTCCATCGGCGCCACGGGGACGCTTGAGCCGGAAGAGGTCGTGGACGTCGGCGCGCAAGTGGAAGGCCAAATCAATCTGTTCGGCAAGGACAAGAGCGGCAAGGCCATCGACTACGGCTCGATTGTCGAGGAAGGGACGGTCCTTGCGGAAATTGACAACTCGGTTTATGCCGCCGACGTGGCTCTGGCCAAGGCGCAGGTGGAACAAGGCAAAGCCGGTGAAGTGCGCGCGGCGGCCGATCTCGAACAAATGAAGGCCAAAGCCGTGCAGGCGGAGGCGGATTGGAATCGGGCCCAGAAGCTTGGTCCTTCCGAGGCGTTATCGCCGACCGCCTATGACTCGTACAAGGCCAACTACAACATCGCCAAAGCCAACGTCGCCCTGGATGAAGCAGCTCTTCTTCAAGCCAAAGCGACCACCGTGCAAGCCCACGCAACGCTCGACAAGGCGCAGCGGAACCTGGACTTCTGCACGATCAAGTCACCCGTGACCGGCGTCATCATTGACCGCCGCGTGAACATCGGCCAAACCGTGGTGGCGAGCTTCAACACACCCAGCCTGTTCCTGATCGCCAAGGACCTGACGAAGATGCAAATCTGGGTGGCGGTGAACGAAGCCGACGTTGGCCGCATCGTGCCGGGGACACCGGTCACTTTCACGTGCGACGCGTTCCCCGGCAAAGAATTCAAAGGCTCCGCCAACAAGGTGCGGCTCAACGCGACGATGACCCAAAACGTCGTGATGTATACCGTCGAGGTCAACGCGGAAAATCCGCAGAACATTTTACTGCCCTACCTGACCGCCAACGTGCATTTCCTTGTGCGAAAAGACACCGACGCGCTGCTGGTTCCCAATGCGGCACTGCGTTGGGAGCCGTCCTCGGCGTCGAAGGTGTCACCGAACGCCCGCTCGGGGAAGCCGGTTGGCCAGGGGCAGGGCGATAACACGAACGTCGAAGCAAAACTCCTGAAGACGGACAAAGAGCCGAAGGGATCCCGCGGGACCATCTGGTTGAAGGAGGGCGAGTTCGTTCGGCCGGTGGAGGTGAAGACCGGGGCTTCGGACGGTGTGAACACGGCCGTCGTGGCGGACAACCTCGCGGAGGGTCAAGAGGTGGTCATCGGCGAGGACGCCCAGACCGCCCAGGCCAACACCAAGAATCCGTTCGTCCCGCAAATTATCAGGCGTTGAGGGCACCGCAATGTCAGCGAATGAGCCGCAGAATTGATTGGCGAAGAGAGTCATGAAATCCGGAACTCGAACCGTGCGAATGGCGTTACACGCTCTGCGTCGAAACGTCATGCGGTCGGTGTTGACCTGTCTCGGGATCATTATTGGTATCGCCGCCGTCATCGCCATGATGGAGATTGGCCGCGGATCCTCGTCTTCCATCGCCCAGACCATCGCCAGCCTGGGCGCCAACATCGTTCAGGTTGACCCCAGTGACAGCTCGGTTGGTGGAGTGAGTTCGGGAGGTGGGGGCAGGGTCACGCTTACGCCGGCGGACGCCGAGGCAATCCTTCGGGAGTGCAATGCGGTTCGATGGGTCGCGCCCAGCGTCGACTGCCGGGCGCAGGTCGTGTACGGCAACCGCAACTGGAATCCGAACAACGTCCTGGGGACGACGCCCTATTATTTTGTGATCCGCCGGTGGGACCTTTCCCAGGGCGAGCCGTTCACCGACGACGACGTCCGCAGCGCTGCCGCCGTGTGTGTCATCGGGCAGACGGTCGTCCGCCAGTTGTTCGGCAGTGAATCGCCGCTCGGCAAGGAAGTTCGCATCAAGAATATCGCGATGAAAGTGGTTGGCGTCCTCAGTCGCAAGGGGGCGAACATGATGGGGAGGGATCAGGATGATTTTATCGTTGCTCCCTGGACCACCATTAAGTTTCGGGTGACGGGCTCGAGGCAGGCTGCCCAGACGACGGCGGTGGCCTCCACGTCCGGCGGGGTGAATACGCTCAGCCAGCTTTACCCGAACCAGCAGGTGCAGCTTTATCCCCAGCCGTCCGCCATTCAGGCGGCCGACATGCCGCAGATGACGCGGTTCTCCGACCTTGACGACATCTGGATATCCGCTGCCACCGCCCAGGATATTCCCGTGGCCATGCGCCAGATCACCAGCCTGCTTCGCGAGCGGCACCGGCTCCAGACTGGAAAACCGGACGACTTCCGGATCCGTGATCTCACCGAAATCTCACAGGCACTCGCCTCCACGAGCCGGGTGATGACCAATCTGTTGTTGTGCGTGGCCTTGATCTCGCTGGTGGTTGGCGGGGTTGGAATCATGAACATCATGCTGGTGTCGGTGACGGAGCGAACGCGGGAAATCGGAATACGAATGGCGGTCGGCGCGCGGGCGCACGACATTCTGCGGCAATTCCTGATTGAGGCGGTGCTGCTGTGTCTCGCCGGGGGTATCATTGGGATATTGCTGGGTCGCGGGGTATCGGTCGCGGTCAGAACACTGCTGCATTGGCCGACGCTCCCGTCGCTGCCCGCGATCATCGCCGCCGTCGCGGTGTCGGCAACTGTCGGCATTGTCTTCGGCTACTATCCGGCCTGGAGGGCTTCGCGGCTCGACCCGATTGAGGCGCTGCGGTATGAATAATCGGCAAGCGGCTGCGGAACGCCGGGCTTCTGCCCGGCTCGCTCAGGCCGCGATTGAGAGAGGCCTGCGAGGAGCCGTTCTGGTGACCATTCTCATCGTCAACGGCTGCGCCGTGGGACCAAGCTACAAGCCTCCGCAGACCAAAGTTCCCGCCACTTGGGCCGGGACGACCGAGGCCGGCACCAATGCGGCTTCGATTGCCACCACCCAAACAGCACCATTGACGAAATGGTGGGAAAAGTTTCAAGACCCCAAACTCACATCGTTGGTGGAAGAGGCGCTTCGGACCAATTTGGATGTGCGACTGGCCGAAGCCAGTCTCCGGGCGTCCCGCGCTTCTCGCGGCATCGTCGCAGGTGGGTTGTGGCCCGGTCTCACTGCGTCGGGTGGGTATCTGCGCA
>JBGOTY010000315.1:0-4316 GCA_041476745.1 Verrucomicrobiia bacterium
CTGGACGGCCCGGCCAATCTCATAGCCGTAGCTCGCCCCAGTGGCGATCAATTCCAGAATCACCGGTTCCAGCGCTCCGCGCAGCAGGTCAGGGTTTTGCGCCATGGTCGATTGAACCTCGCGAGCCGATTACCTTGCGTGCCTAGGCATGAAGATACATTGCCAGGCAAGGCATGTCAAGCCCGAGCTGTCAGGCTCGGATGGAGCGCGCGTCGGTCACATCGACCGGCGGACTCGAAAGCGGGGCGATGGTCCTCTGATGCTGCCTGGCCTGGCATTCGTCCTGGTCGAAACAACTTGTGGGAACAGCCTTGATTATTGAGAATCCCATCGAACCACCCCGTTTTTGAGACCGTGGTCGCGCACCGTGAACTCAAGGGTTTGAGGACATGGCAGGCCGGTCCACCGGAACCGCTGCATTCGCTGCGACACTCGCTGCAACTATCCAACGTTTTCTGAGAAGGTTCTGGCCAGTAGAGCTCGCGGACCAAGCCTAGTTCGCGCTGGATTCAGTGCCGGCGGCCTGCACGAGTTTCGCAAACTGTTGCAGTTCAGCGGCATTGAGATCTGACATGGCCCAGAATTCCAGGCCCGATTTGGTCCAATGGAACAGTTGATAACCCTGCCGCTGGAGTGGTTGTAAGGCGGCACTGTGTTGGCCGGTCGTCGGCCAGCAGAAAAGGTTGATCACATGTTTTCGTCGGCCGTAAACCATCGCCGCGACCGGCCGATGGTTGACGTAGTCCAGTCGTCCGCCGATCAGTGGAAAGCCTTGGGGCGCGAAATCATTTACCTCGGGCGAGTAATCAAGTTTCCCGCTAAACCAGGGCTTCACTTGATGCCGATCGGACGAGGCGACATCGGCGACATGATCCACCAGCAGCGAACGGACATGGCTGGCCACTACTTGATCCACCACGGCTTCGGTCGCGTCGCCACGCCAGTTGCGGTCGACGGCCCAAGTCACCGTCACCAACAGCATGGCCGCCGTCGCCAGGCTCATGATCGACCGCAGTCTCGGATTCAATGCCAGCTTAGGCGGATTCACGCGGCGCAGTTCGCTTCGAACCCGCTTGCGCAAATCGGCCGGCGCGCGGTAGTAAAGCGAACCGCCGCCGATGACCCTGCGCAGCGTCTGCTGTTGTTCGTACGCCGACTTGCACGCTCCGCAGTTTTGGAGGTGCTGTTCCATCTCGACGCTGTGGACCAGATCAAGTTCGCCGTCCAAGTAGCCGTGCAACAATTGTTGAGCTTGTCGGCAGTCCACGTTACGCATCCTTTCCCAGCCGCCTGGCAAGGCATTGTTGAAGTCGCCCTCGAGCGCGTGCCAGACGCGACATCACGGTTCCCATTGGAATTCCGGCGATCTCGGCAATTTCCTTGTACGTAACACCTTCGAGTTCTCTGAGCACGATCACCTCACGGAATTCCTGCGGCAACTCTTCCATCGCTTGTTGCAACATTTCTCGATCGGCGTTGGCAAGCAGTGCCGCGTCGGGGCTGGTACTTTGCGTTTCCGTGCTGTGCAGCTCTTCATCGAATGTAATCGTGGGTTCTCCCGCACGATTGGCTTGCAGCCACGTGCAACACGTATTGCGGACGATCGTCAGCAGCCATGCCCGGCAGTTGAGGCCATGAAAACTCTCATAGAAACGAAAGGCGCGTAGCAACGCCTCTTGCACGACATCGTCCGCGTCCGCCTCGTTACGCGTCAGCCAACGCGCCAAGTTGTACGCCGCATCGAGATGTGGCAAGACCGCTTCTTCAAAACTGGCCCGCTGTTTTTCGTACAAGCGAGTCTTTGATCCTTTCGGCAGGTGCACACCCCTGAAGTGGAGACTGCAAATCCCGGCCGTTTATTCCCGCAAAGTTTCGCGAATTTTCAGGGGAATTTTGGCCGCACTTTGTCAGTCTATTCGTGGCAGTGATCGCTCGATCAAGTTTACGACAAAGCCGTGCAATCGGAAATACCTGCGGCGTTTACCCGTCACGAAACCTTCACCGGAGAGTACTCGTATGTCTGACGAATTGAAAAACGCATCGAATAACGACGGCGTCGATCGCCGAGGTTTTTTGGAGTGCATGGCGTGGGCCGGCACCGGTCTGTTATGGACCTTGAACGGCGGACTGCCGGCAGGGCGAGCGTTCGGCCAAGATGCCAGAAGGTCCGGACCGAACGGCTTCTCGTTCGTCCAAATCAGCGATAGCCACATTGGCTTCGGCAAGGCGCCGAACCAGGACGTGGTGGGAACGTTGCAGGCGGCCGTCGCCAAAATCAACGCTCTGCCGCAACCACCCGCGTTCGTCCTGCACACCGGCGACCTGACACACCTGGCCAGGCCTGAGGAGTTCGACACGGTCGCCGAGGTGCTCAAAGGAGTCAAAACGCGAGTGCTCTACGTGCCGGGCGAGCACGATTTCGGGGCCGACGACAACAAACTCTACCTCCAGCGACACGGCAAGGGCACGATGGGGACGGGCTGGTACAGCTTCGACTACAAAGGCGCGCACTTCGTCGGACTGGTGAACGTCGCCAACGCCAAATCGGGCAGCATGGCCGGCCTGGGCCAAATCGGTCGAGAGCAACTGCAATGGCTCGGCAAGGACCTGGCAGGCGTATCCAGCAGCACGCCTGTCGTTGTGTTCGCTCACGTCCCCCTGTGGGCAGTCTACGAGAAGTGGGGCTGGGGCACGAAAGACGCCGAGCAAGCGCTGACGCTGCTGAAGCGTTTTGGTTCGGTCACCATCCTCAACGGTCATATCCATCAGATCATGCAGAAGGTCGAAGGGAGGGTTGTCTTCCACACTGCCCGCTCGACGGCTTTTCCCCAGAGTGAGCCGGGCAAGGGTACTCCGGGACCGATCCGCGACCTACCCGCCGACCGGCTGCGTGGCGTGCTGGGCGTGACCACCGTGGGTTATGTCGAAAACCGGGGCACCCTGGCGATTGCTGATCCCACACTCGAATCGTGATGACGACCGATCCGGCTCCCCGCCTGCGGCGGGAGGCGGGCGGCGGCTCCAAACGGCGACAAAGGAGGAACCAATGAATCGACTCACTCTTTGCGTCTGCGGCACTTTGATGGTGAATTTCTGCTATTGGCCAACAGCGGTGCTGGCATCGGAAAGGCAGCGAGACTTCGCGTCGGAAACACGTGCCATCTTCGCAGCCAAGTGCGCCGGTTGTCATGGAGCCGACTTGGCCAAGCCGAAGGGCCGGTTCGGGTACGTACTCGACCTGCCGCGAGTGGCGGCCAACCCCGAGATGGTCATACCGTCTTTCCCGGATGAGTCGGAAATGTGGGAACTTGTCCGCCGGGGAGAAATGCCCCCGGATGACTCGCCAACCGGGCCATTGTCTCAGGAAGAAAAAGAGGTGATTCACTCCTGGATTGCCGCGGGCGCGCCCGCAATTACGTCCGCGGAGTTGAATCCCTCGGAGACCAGTCTCGGCGCACCTGCGCCTTCGGTCGAGAAGGACATTTTGCGCTCGTTGGGCCCGTTTCACCTTGTGGCCGTCCATTTTCCCATTGCTCTGCTCATTGCCGCGGCTTTGGCGGAGTTCTGGTCCGCGCAACACGGCATTCGCGTCCCGACGCCTGAGGTCCGCTTCTGTGTGCTGCTCGGAGCGGCTAGCGCGGTGGTTGCCGCGTCGCTAGGCTGGATTCACGCAGGAAATGGCCATGGCGCGGGCGCACTGCGTATCCTCGGCCTTCACCGGTGGATCGGCACGACAGCCGCCGCGTGGGCCGTTGGTACCGCCTTCTTCTTGGAGCGGGAGGAGCGACGCGGCGTGCGCAGTCAATGGTTCCGCGCTTGGCTCTTCGTGGGGGCGCTCCTCGTCGCGGTAGCCGGTCATTTCGGAGGCATGCTTGTTCATGGCGACGATTTTCTCAATGGCGAGTAGGGCCTGCGAAGCCGTTGCCAAGGTCGTCGTACTTCGCCCAGGCGCGGCGGATGTCCAATCAACCCTACCGTTTCCTCGGACGTCCAGGAATAGGACCCATATTTAACGTGCCCGGGGAGCATGCCTAAAACTCTCGTCCACGCGCGGGACGTCGGCCGAGTCTGCCAGGGCTCGGCGAAAGGCCCTTCTGCGCGTGACAGGATTCCGGCGGTTGTTGGAACCGAGTTCAAATCCCGTCGCCTCGACCGGTTCGTGAAATCACATCCCGCTCGTCGCGGCGTTGGCGACCGCTGACTCTCAGCGGCGCAACGGCTTTCTGGCAGCCAATCGAGCGCAATCGAGACGGGCCGCTAGGGGGCCTGTTGCTTCTCAATTGCTGCCACGAGTTCGGCGGCACTCGGTCGGGCGA
>JBGOTY010000316.1:0-4286 GCA_041476745.1 Verrucomicrobiia bacterium
AGGAAGGCGGTCCACAGCAAGGCCATTGGGCTCAATCCCAGCGAGGCGTCCGCCAGGACGGCCGCCGAGCATGTGTTGTTGGAGGAACTGGCGGCGATGGAACTGAAGGAGACGGCGTATGTGCGTCAGGGTGACGACCTGATCGCCCAAATCACGGTCCACAACCGGCTGGGAAAGCGGGCGAATGTCCATTTGCTTCTTTACGGATACAAACGCAGCTCCGACTTTGGCGCCCTGCCCAAGCTACATATCAACATCACGCCCCTCGGCAGTGTGCATGTGTTTGACGATCGCAAGCGCGTGAAGGTAGAGGACGTCAAGGTCATTAGCGTCGAGAATCATCTCATTGTCCGCGTGCCGCTGCGGCTGCTGGGCGACGAGGTGCCCGACCTGCTGTTCACGGCGACGCGCGCGAATCTCGGCGAGGTCGCAGCGGACGATACCGCGTGGCATCTCTTTTCGCTGTCCAACGTCTCTGGGAACGGGCATACAATCGGGCGTTAGTCCGTAAGCGCGCGCGAGAACGCATGGATTACTTGATCACAGGAGGAGCCGGGTTCATCGGCTCGAATATTGCGGAGCACCTGGTTGGACAGGGATGCAGTGTCCGCGTTTTTGACAATTTTTCCACCGGCAAGCGCGCGAACGTGCAGTCCTTCGCCGCGAAAGCGGAAATCCTCGAAGGCGACCTGCGCGATCCCAAATCGATCCAGCAAGCGGTCAAGGGCGTGCGTTATGTGCTGCACCTCGGGGCCATGCCCAGCGTCACCCGTTCCGTTGAAGACCCGCTGGCGACCAACGAAGCGAACATCACGGGCACGGTCAACCTGCTGGTCGCGGCGCGCGATGCGGGGGTGAAACGAGTGGTGTTCACGTCGTCATCGAGCGTGTATGGCGACACACCCACACTGCCCAAGCGTGAGGATATGCCGCCGTCGCCGCTCTCGCCCTACGCGGTCCACAAGATCACGGGCGAGTATTACGCGGCCATCTTCTGGCGGTTGTACGGACTCGAAACCGTGTCACTCCGCTACTTCAACGTCTTCGGCCCGCGTCAGAACCCGCAGTCGCAGTACGCGGCGGTCATCCCGCGTTTCATCACGGCCATTCTGCGCGACCAATCGCCCGTCATCTATGGCGACGGCAGCCAAACCCGCGATTTCTCCCATGTCGAGAATGTTATCCATGCGAATGTCCTCGCCTGTGAAGCACCGAAGGAAGCACTCGGTCAGTCGTTCAATATCGCCTGCGGCGGTCGCATCTCGCTTTTGGATCTCGTCGACACCGTGAACAAGATCGTTGGCAAGAACGTGAAACCGAAGTTCGACCCGCCGCGCCCCGGCGACATCCTCCACAGCCAGGCCGACATTGCGAAGGCCGAGAAACTTCTCGGCTGGAAACCCAACGTAAATTTCCCCGAAGGCATCGCCAAGACCGTCGCGTGGTATCAGCAGCAGGGGTAGAGGATGACAACAAACATGCGATTGTGGGGGACTCATCTCTTTCCAAGTGATCCGTGCAATACGCGTCAATAAGGACTGGCTGATATGAACCCAAAATCACCCGGTTGGTTTAACAGGATGTTTTTTATTAGAGATGTATCACTAAGAATATTCGTCAGCGTGGTATCTATAGTGGTCGGTATCGTGAGCGAACGCGCAGTAGCTAGTTGCTGGGGTCGTTCCTGGGCTTTTGGCCAGTATGGGCCTGTGGGTGAACTCTTGAGGGGTGCCCTAGCAGTGGGTGTCAGCGTCTCCGTGTACATGCTAATTGCGTTTATTTGCAATGTTGCTGGGCCCCCTTCGGGGGGAGGCAAGGGCCCGAACCACGGAAGCCGTTCGTAGAAAGTGTCAACCAATATAGCAGGCGAGATGCCGACTCCGAGAATGTATGATTCCGTATGTAGCTTCTCGCAACTGACAGCCTATAACGCGGGCGGGAGGGCTTTCGGGTCAGGCCGCGTGCCTACCGGGGGAAGTGGCGAAATTTGGCCGTGCAAAATTTCTGGGGTTTGGTAGAAACCACGAGCACTGATCAAACGGCTTAGTTGAAGAGCTTTTCTGATTCCAATCCAGGACCGAAAACAAACGGCGGTGAAAGATGCCGACTTTAAGCGAACAACCATGCTTAGGACGCCGACTGAGATAGCCTCTCACAGTTTTTCCGCATTCGATTGGAACTTCGACGCCGTTTCGGATTCCGAACTGGTTGCGTGTTGTTATTGGGAGTATGCGCGCGAGTCGTTGGGGATTCGGGAGCTTCAGCGACGTGGTTTTGGACCGGATTTCTGCGGAGAAACAGACTCGGAACATGGTCGGATTGGTCGCGGCCTCTACGTTGTGTCCTTCCGTCGTTGCGCGGTGTTTCGCGAGGGCTTTTTCCAGAAACGGCTCTTCCCGCGACCGTGGCAGTCGCTTTCTGCTGGGGAACGGAAATCAATGGTGTCGGGACGATTATTGGGAAAGAGTCCGGCGTTTCGCCGGAGCACTGCGGACACCACCTTGCAGCTCGTGCGTCATTATGACCAGAAGCTGAAGCGATACGTTATGCAACCGTCGGCGAGACTCATATCCGCGTACGGCCTCGAGTTTACTACTGTCGAGATTGACTGGCGGGCCAACAGCAATGAGGAGATTGTGCAGTCATTCCGGAAATGGGTGCGAGCCAACCGTCCAAAACAGATTCCCAAACCGCACCGTCGAGGGCGGGATAAGAACGTCAGCTATAGGGTGGATTTGGAGCGACTTGGCATTCTCCGGCTCTTGAAACGGTGCCGGTTGCCGGAACTGCGGGAGAGTTATCCCGAGGCGTGGAAGCGCTACAACACGCCAAACAGACGTTGGCAGCGTGATGCCGAGAAGGCACGGGCGCGATTTCACAGTCTCTTTCCATTCCTTTCAGATACGGAAAACCCGATATCCTGGCCGCCGAAGCGCTGAGCCCAGCACCCGGGATAAAATCCCTCGGTATTTCATACCGGTGACCTTGGCCCTCCCTACGCCTATTCTGCGCGTGTGATAAGAAAGGAACGCGTTATGACAACCAAGGTTGTGTCGCTGGAGAAGATTGAGTCGAATCGCAAGAATGCGCGGAGGTCCACCGGGCCGCGGACAGAGGAGGGGAAGAGCATTGCGAAGATGAACGCGGTCAAGCACGGCATTTTGTCCGGGGAAGTGGTGGTGCGGGGGTTGGGAATCCGGGAGCATGAGGGGGAGTTCAAGGCGCTGCGCGAGCGATTCTGGAAGAGCCTGGCGCCGGTGGGGCCGGCGGAGGAACTGTTGGTGGACCGGATCGTGACGGCGCAATGGCGGTTGCGACGGGTTCTGGTGGCTGAGACCGGAGAAATCGCGCTTAGCGTTGAGGGCGGGCGCTGGCAGCGGTCAAATCGCGAGCCGATCTTCCGGGGGATATTTCTGTCCAGTCTCCATGATCCTGTCGATGAGTTGATGAAATCGACGCATGGGCTGGATTACCTCTCGTATGTATTAGAGGCGCTCTTGAAGGAGGTCGTGCGTGATGGTGAACTCACCGAGGCGGCAATTGAGCGCATCCGCCGTCGATTCGGTGACAAATCAAATTCCGTGACGAGAGAATTGGGGGAACTTCGGGAGAGGTTTACCGCGAATCCCGTCGGGTTGGCGCCCGAGGTTGTGAAAGAGAACTTTCGACGGGCGGTCGTGGCGTATATTGAACGGGAACTGAATTTGTATCGTCAATTGCGGGGAGAACGCCAAGAGCGGGAGGAAAAGGAGGAAGCGGCGCGGCAGGCGGCGGATGTTTTGCCGGGGCCGGCTGTGTTGGACAAGATCATGCGGTATGAGACCACATTGGAGCGGCAGTTGTATCGGGCGATGGACCAACTGGAACGGCTGCAACGCCGTCGAGACGGGGAGGAGGTTCCGCCGCCGGTGAACGTGGAGTTGACGCGAGAATAGGGGGCAGGTTTGAGGTGCTTTTTGCGAAACGAACCCAAAATTTGGCCGTGCAAAATTTCTGGGGACAAGGTAAGAAGGCGGCGCTTGTTTTGTCATGAGCCTGATTCGATCCAATATCAAATTGGCGCACGCGTTCAGCTTGGTGGACGTCGTGGTGCTGGCGACGTTGGGGGCGACGGTGTACGGGCTGATTTCCATCGGCTCGGAGTGGTCGGGGGAGCTGCGGCCCACCGTCGAGATCAATTTGAGTCCGTGGGCATTGCCGCGATACGTGCTGTTCAGCCTCTTCCGCGGGTTCGCGGCGTATGGGTTGTCGCTGCTCTTCACGCTGATTTACGGGCGGGTGGCGGC